>PKYJ01000063.1 GCA_003132605.1 Peptococcaceae bacterium
GAGCGGGTAGTCATCTGTGGAAAGCCCGGATGCGGAGCAAAAGCAATTTCCCCCAAATTGCCCGGGGCTAACTCTGTCAGCGGAGCTTGAAGGCGTGGGGCAGCAGTTCTCCCAGGGTGTGTACCGTAAACTTACCGCTGCTGCTGCCGCAGATGATCCGCATGCCGGCATCGCCGAACTCTGCCAGCACCTGACGGCAGATACCACAGGGGTACGGGATGGCGTCGCCGTCTGTGGCGACGGCGATAGCTGCTATCTTCCGCTCTCCATCTGACACGGCCTTGAAGACTGCTGTTCGCTCGGCGCAATTGGTCGCCCCGAGAGAGGCGTTTTCTACGTTGACACCGGTATAGACTTTGCCCCGATCCGTTACCAGCGCCGCTCCCACCTCGAAACGGGAATAGGGCGCATAGGCCGTTGCCTTAGCCTTCAATGCCATCTGCAACAATTCTCGATCTTCCATTCTCTCTGGAGCCTTCTTTCTTGGGTGTAGTCCAGCGGTCTGTCTTTTCTATGCCATCTTATTAATTATACCAGAGCGCCCCGAGAGGGGCGTCTTTTGGTATGTAAAACCGGTTTATTCTATCATTTTTCATACCGGTGATTATTTTTTACGTTACTAGGGAATATATAGTATTAGACGGTAATCGGGTATGTAGATACTGGTTTACTCTTTCTCCGTTCAGGTTCTAAAACACAGATCTCAAGAGAGGTAGCCTATGCCGGCAGCAAAGAAAAAACCTAAAAAAATTTATATGCCGAGCGACTTTGGTGATAGAAAAACCAGACGGGAGTATCGCAAACCGGGGCCGGTTATCATTTACAAAAAAGTGGAGGCGTTTAACGAGATGGGAGAAGTTTTGGCTTTGGAAGAATTGTTGGCACTTCCGGTTGACCAGGCGAAAGCGGTGATGCTGGACCTGAGCAAGACCATCAGCGATCAGAAGCTGGCGGGAGCCTGGTCGACCCACTTCACCCTGGTCAGAAAACTGCGGTCGATCCTGGGGATCCACAAAAATCACAGCGGCACCATCGTCAATGTCACCGAGATCCAGGATGACAAGTGGCCGCCGGCCTTCCGCCTACCGGTCCGCAAGGCCAGGAGCAGGACTGAAAAAGTAGTGGTCATGCAGGGCGCCATCAACGAGGTCGCTGCTGCTCCCGAGCCCGCGGTCAGGGGCCTCTCCCTGTCCATCAAAGGCACGTACAGTGGAGTAGAACTGGAGCCGCGCATCGAGGCGATCAGGGGGTTGCTTGCCAACTGCACTGGCGGCAGGTATACCATCAACCTGTCCTTGGATGAGGTCATCCCGGCCGGGGTGGGCACCGGGGCGATAACCCGGGATGGCGTTGCTGCCGGTTTTTCTCCAATTGGCGAGGAGGGCTTTTACGAGGAACAGCAGGCGGTGCGTTGAACGTTTTGCTCAACTGGAGGCTTGCGCGCCGGGATCGGGAGTTTGACCGATGGCTACCCGCTCTAATNNAAGCCAAGACCCAGTTGAAGGGATTGAGTGGGGGGTTGTCTTAGGAGGCAACTCCTCATTTTTTTTGCCACACCGGGTGCCGCGCCCGGAGGCTGCCACCATTAAGATGGCATCGTGCCACGAATGGCGTCGGACACCGCCCCGGGTGTGGTACTACCCGGTGGGGCGTGTTCTGATGCTGCTTGACGGTTCCCGTCGTTTTCCGTAAGATAGAAGGAAAAAATGCGATAACTCAGGTGATCGACGGGAAAAACCGGGGAGTGGGGATGTTGCATGGAACAGCGGCAGGTAGTGATCCAAGAATTGAGCCGGCGGATCGGGGAGTTGAAGGAGAAGCGGAAGGCGGTAATCCTGGCGCATTTTTACCAGCGTCCGGAGGTTCAGGATGTAGCCGATTTTGTGGGTGACTCCCTGCAACTGGCCCAACAGGCGGCGGCCACCTCCGCCGAGGTGATCGTCTTCTGCGGCGTCTACTTCATGGCCGAGAGCGCCAAGATCCTGTCGCCGGAGAAAATCGTGCTCCTTCCGGATGAGGGGGCGGGCTGTCCCCTGGCCGACATGGCTGCTCCCGAGGCCGTGCGCTCCAGAAAAGAGTCGCTGCCGGGCTGCATTGTGATCACCTACGTCAACTCATCCGCTGCTGTCAAGGCTGAGAGTGATTTCTGCTGCACATCCTCCAACGCCCTGAAGGTGGTCCTGGCCATGCCGCCGGAGCGGCCGGTACTGTTTGTCCCGGACCGTAACCTGGGGCGCTATATTGCCCGCCGTACCGGCCGCAACCTGGAGCTATGGGATGGCTACTGCCACGTCCATGACCGGCTGAAGGCCGACGAGATCCTGGCTGCCCGGGCGGAGCACCCGGGGGCGCTGGTGGTGGTGCATCCGGAATGCCGATCCGAGGTGATCGATCTGGCGGATTATGTGTCCAGCACCGGGGGCATGCTGAAGTATGCCGGCACCGTGGATGCGCCTGCTTTCATCATCGGTACCGAGCAGGGGCTGCTGCACTCTCTGCAGAAGGCTTACCCGGATAAATCATTCTACCCGGCGGCTCCGCACATGGTCTGCCCCAACATGAAGCTGACCACCCTGGAGAAAGTCAGGTGGGCAATGGAGGACATGACCCCGCAGGTTGAGGTGCAGCCCGTCGTCCGGGAACGGGCACGGCACGCCCTGACGCGGATGCTGGAGATCGTTTAGATGTCAGAGGTCGGATGTCAGAGACATCCTCGAGGTTCGAACATGCTCTGTGGTCAAGTGGGAGGAAAAAGATGACGCCTCATTATCTTTTCTCGTTGGAACTGGATCGGCTGCCCTCCTTGGAGTCGGACTTTTTAATCGTGGGGAGCGGCATTGCCGGTCTCTTTGCTGCTTATAAGGCCGGGAAGCTCGGTTCAGTGCTGGTGGTGACCAAACAGCGGGCCGAGGATAGCAACACTGAGAGGGCCCAGGGAGGCATCGCCGCTGCGGTGGATGAGACCGACTCCCCGGTGCTGCACCTTGAGGATACCCTGGAGGCGGGGGCCGGTCTCTGTGATGCCAAGACGGTGGAGATCCTGGTTACCGAGGGCCCCCTGCGGGTGATGGAATTGGTGGAGCTCGGGGTCCGGTTCGACCGGGAGGGGAGTGCCTGGGACCTGGGTCGTGAGGGCGCCCACCGGAGGCGCCGAATTCTGCACGCCAGCGATGCCACCGGCGGAGAGGTGGCCCGCGCCCTGATCCGGGAGTGCCGCAGCGACCCGCGGATTATCCTGCGGGAGGGCTGCTGCCTGGTAGATTTTCTGAGGCATCCTCGCAGCGGGCGTTGTGTGGGTGCCCTGATGTTGGACAGTCAGACCGGGGGCTTTGTGGTCTGCCGGGCGCCGGTGGTGATCGCTGCCACCGGAGGCGCCGGCCAGTTGTACCGGGGTACCACCAATCCAACGGTGGCCACCGGAGATGGGGCTGCGGCCGCCTACCGGGCCGGGGCCGAGCTGATGGACATGGAGTTTGTGCAGTTCCATCCAACCGTACTGGCCATGCCGAACGCTCCCCACTTTCTGATCTCCGAGGCGGTACGGGGGGAGGGGGCGTTGCTCAGAAACGTGCGTGGTGAGCGCTTCATGCCCCGGTACCACCAGATGGCGGAGCTGGCCCCGCGAGACGTGGTCACCCGGGCGATTATCAGAGAGATGCAGGAGACTCAGGCCAACCACGTATTGCTGGATATCTCCCAATCGGAACCGGACCACTTCCAGGTCCGGTTCCCGAACATCAGCAGCACCTGCCGGGAATACGGCCTCGACCTGGGCAAGGGATACATCCCTGTTGCTCCCGCTACCCATTACATCATGGGCGGTATCAAGACCGGCAGCAATGGGGAGACGAACACCCCCGGCTTCTATGCCTGCGGCGAGGTGGCCTGCAGCGGGGTGCACGGCGCCAACCGCCTGGCCAGCAACTCCCTGCTGGAGGGCCTGGTCTTCGGGGCGCGGGCGGTGACCGCCGGATGGCGCTACCTGCAACAGTCAATGGAGCAGCCGCTCCGGCTCACCGGCTACCTGGATGGCCGGCAAGATTGGACGAGCCTCACGGCTGACCTTTACGATTGGCAGGAGACCGCGGAGCGGGTGCGGACGATCATGTGGGACAAGGCGGGTATCATCCGGCAGGGCCAGGGCCTGGCCCAGGCTGCGGTTGAACTGGACCGGATCGATCGAGAGATTGCCAGTCTGGCGCCAACCCGGTCAGCGGTGGAGGCGGTCAACCTGCTCACCCTGGGCCGGCTCGCGGTGGCTGCTGCACAGTTGCGCACCGAGAGCCGGGGCGGTCACTTCCGGAGTGATTTCCCATCCCGGGATGACGTCTACTGGCTGCGCCACATCATCTTCGAGGTCTAATCGAGATTCGAGGTTCGAAGGGGAAACGGAAGACTGTCAACGTGGATCTGGAAAAAATGCTGCTTGAAGTTGAAAGGTTAATCGAACATCGGGAAAGGTGGATGTGGTTATGCTACCGGTCTGGATCATCGAAGAGATGGTGCTGCGGGCGCTGGTAGAGGATGTGGGCAGCGGGGATCTGACCACCGATGCCCTGGTTGACGACAGAGCGACTGCGGTGGCCGTGATCCACAGCAAGGAAGCCGGTGTGCTAGCCGGCCTGCCGGCGGCGGAGCGTGTCTTTCAGATCCTGGACGCCGGTGTGGTGTTTGAAGGATTGTTGCCTGAGGGCAGCGATCTAGAGCCGGGCAGCAAGATCGCCAGGGTGCGGGGCACCGGCCGGGCACTACTCTCCGGCGAGCGCACCGCCTTGAACTTTCTCCAGCACCTGTCCGGTGTTGCCACTGCTACCCGGCGCCTGGCCGGGCTGATCGCCGGTACCGGAGGGCGCCTGGTGGACACCCGGAAAACCACACCCGGCCTGCGGGCATTGGAGAAATATGCGGTGCGGGTTGGCGGCGGCCACAACCACCGGACCGGCCTGTTCGACGGCATCCTGATCAAGGACAACCATATCAAGCTGGCCGGTGGCATCACCGCCGCGGTAGGGCGCGCCAGGGAGGCGGCGCCCCATACTGTCCGGGTGGAGGTGGAGGTGGAAAGCCTGGGGCAGCTTGAAGAGGCCCTGGACGCAGGCGCAGACCTGATATTGTTGGATAACATGCCGGACGATCTGCTGCGGGAGGCGGTAAAGCTGGCCAGGGGCCGCGCCCTGCTGGAGGCCTCGGGCAATATCAATGCCGCCAATATCCGGGCGGTGGCGGAGACCGGTGTCGACCTGATCTCAGTGGGAGCCATCACCCACTCCGCCCCGGCCCTGGACATCAGCATGGATGTCGGGGGAATCAAGCGATGAGCCGTGAACAGATTCTCGATTACCTCGAACAAAACCGGGGGCGCCATGTTTCCGGGGCGGACATGAGCCGGACGCTGGGGGTCAGCCGGAGCGCTATCTGGAAGCAGATTGAAACCCTAAGGGCCCAGGGCTACGGCATCACCGGCGGTCCCAATCAAGGTTACCTGCTGGAGAGTCTGCCCGACCTGCTCTATCCCCGGGAGATTCAAAAAGGTCTCCATACCCGCTGCTTCGGGCGGCAGGTCTACCACCTGCGTAGCGTCAGTTCAACCAACCAGATTGCCCAGGATCTGGGCCGCCGGGGGTATCCCGAGGGGACGCTGGTGGTCGCGGAGGAGCAGACTGCAGGCCGGGGACGCTGGCAGCGGTTCTGGTGGTCGCCCCCGGAGACGGGGGTCTGGCTGTCCCTGGTGCTGCGCCCGCAACTGGCGCCTTACCGTGTGCCCCAGATCACTCTGGTTGCCGGGGTTTCCTGTGCCCGGGCGATTGAAGATTACCTGGGCCTGCACCCGGGCATCAAGTGGCCGAACGACATTGTTTACGACGGCCGGAAGCTGTGCGGCATCCTGGTGGAGATGGAGGCGGCGGCCGAGCAGGTACACTTCCTGGTGATCGGGATCGGCATCAACGTCAACCAGGAGTTGGCGGACTTCCCTCCGGATCTCAGGGACGCCGCAGTCTCACTCGGCATGATCGCCGGGCGGCGAGTTGAGCGGCTGCCCCTGGTGCAGCGCTTCCTGGATGCGTTTGAGGAGGACTACGACCGCTATTGCCGGGACGGTTTTGCTGCTGCCAGGCAGGCGTGGCTATCATACCAGGTGACCCTGGGCAAAGCGGTAAGGGTGCAGGCAGGCCCCGAGGAGTTCACTGGAGAGGCCTGCGGCCTGGACGACGACGGCAGCCTGCTGGTGCGCCTTGGCGGCGGACAGGTCCGCCGCTGCATCGCCGGAGAGGTCACCCTGCTCAAGGAGGATGGTGAACGCTATGATCCTGGTCTTTGACGTGGGCAATTCCAATATCGTGCTGGGCATCTTCAAGGGGGAGGAACTGGTGACCAGTTGGCGTACCGCCACCGACCGGCGGCGCACTGCCGACGACCTGGGGATGCTGGTCAAGAACCTGTTTGACTCTCGTGGTTTCTCCTTTAAAGAGATCGAAGCCATAGTGCTGTCTTCGGTGGTGCCGCCGCTGACCCCGATCATCATCACCATGTGCCGCCGTTACTTCGGCAAGGAACCCCTGGTGGTCGGCCCCGGTGTCAAGACCGGGCTGTCGATCCGCTACGAGAATCCGAAGGATGTCGGCGCCGACCGGATCGTCAACGCCGTGGCGGCAGTGCACCTTTTCGGGCGTCCTGCGGTAGTGGTGGACTTCGGTACCGCCACTACCTACTGCGCCATCTCGCGCGAGGGTGAGTACCTGGGAGGGGCGATTGCTCCAGGCGTCGCCATCTCCACCGAGGCTCTGTTCGAGCAGGCGGCCAAGCTGCCGCGCGTCGAGCTGGCCCGCCCTGCACAGGTGATCGGCAAGAACACCGTGGCCAGCATGCAGTCCGGCATCTACTTCGGCTTCGTAGCGCAGGTGGACGGCATCGTCACCCGCATCAAGGCCGAAATCGGCCAGGATGCCGTGGTGGTGGCCACGGGAGGGCTGGCGCGCCTGATCTGCGAGGGCGCTGTGACCGTCGACCGCGTCGAACCGAACCTGACCCTGTACGGTCTCAAACTGATCTATGAGCGCAACTGTGGCGAACAATAACCGTCAGTCTGTTTCCATCGGCGGCCTGATCCTGCCGAACCAGGTCCTGGCTGCCCCGATGGCCGGCTTCACCGACAAGGCCTACCGCATCCTGGCACACCGGGCCGGGTGCGGTTTGGTGTTTACGGAGATGGTCAACTGTGACGCCATTCTCTACCGGAATGCCCGCACCTTCGCCATGTTTGACCTGAGCGGTGAGGACTGGCCGGTGGCGGCGCAGGTCTTCGGGGCCGACCCGGACAAGATGGGCCGGGCGGCGCAGGTGGTGGTGTCAGTTGGCGCTGCCATCGTGGACATCAACATGGGCTGCCCGACCCCGAAGATCGTCAGGAACGGGGAGGGCTGCGCCCTGATGCAGGACCTGCCCCGGGCGGCGGACATCATCAGGGCAGTGGTCGATGCGGTCTCCCCCGTACCGGTGACTGTCAAGATGCGCAAGGGCTGGAGCGAGGGGGACCTGGTCGCTCCGGACCTGGCCCGCCTGGCGGAACTGAACGGGGCGGCGACGGTGACGGTGCACGGGCGCACCCGCGACCAGTTCTACTCTGGACAGGTCGACTGGGGCGCCATCCGGGCGGTCAAACAGGCGGTCTCCATCCCGGTGGTCGGCAACGGGGACATCTGCACTCCGGCGGATGCCCGGCGCATGTTGGACGAGACCGGCTGTGACGCCGTGATGATCGCTCGCGGCGCCCTGGGCAATCCCTGGCTGTTCACCCGCACCGTGCATTTTTTAAGGACCGGGGAACTGCTTCCGGAGCCCTCGCCGCAGGAGCGGATCGAACAGGCGCTCAGGCATTTCGAATTGGCGCTGTCTTTGAAGGACGCCGGGACCGCCCTGCTGCAGATGCGCAAGCAACTGGCCTGGTACCTGAAGGGCCTGCCCGGCGCCGCCCAGCGGCGCGCCGCCATCAACTCCGCCCGCACCCCGCAAGAGGTGCGCGATCTGCTGCAGGCTTACCTCGAAGAACACGCCATCTGAGCCGAAAGTAAATCCCGGGGTAAGGCGGGGAAAATCTGCCTTGACAGGCCGGGCGCCTTCTGTATAATGTAAGTAATTGCATAGCAGTGTTTTTCAGGTGCCTGAACGGGAGAATAGGGAACCGGGTGCAAGTCCCGGGCGGACCCGCCACTGTGATGGTGAGCAACTGTTCAACTCGTTCTTGGCTTCAGGGGGGGAGGCAATCCCCACTGAAGATTAGAACGAGTTGAACAGTGACGTAGCCGCTCTTATGCTATCGCTTCTAGAGAAGTGGGGCGTTAGAGCGGGTAGTCATCTGTCAACCACTCCGCTGGGGGGAAGGGGCAGGGAGCGATGAGCCGAGCCAGGAGACCTGCCTGAAGATCTGGTGCCGCCTCGAGGGAAAGGCGGGCGACTGGCTGGATGAAGGTAAAGTCCACGCTGTAAGTGAGCGTGGGCTTTTTGTTTTCAATTATCTAAGTAAGGAGGGGGAGATCGAGTGTCACAGACTGCTTACCAGGAAAACGTGCTGGAGGTGGAACCGTTCGGAATCGAGCCAATACCCGAGGAAGAGCGTCACGGGCAAATAGCCAAGGCTTTTACCATCTGGTTCGCCTCCAACCTGAACGTCGTCACCTGGTTCACGGGATTCCTGGGCATCGAGTTTGGCCTGTCGCTGAAGTACGCCGTTATAGCTATCATCGTTGGCAACCTGTTGGGAGGGTCCCTGCTGGCCCTGACCTCTGCCATCGGGCCGCGGTTAGGGCAGCCTCTCATTCCCGCAAGCAGGAGGGCCTTCGGCAGGGTTGGGGTCAGCGGTCTGGCTTTTCTCAACCTGCTCAACAACATCGGCTGGCTGGCCGTCGACCTGGTGCTCAGCGTGATGGCCTTCCAGAAGCTCGTTCCTTTTCTGGGCTACCACGCGGCCCTGCTGATCCTGACAGTGGCCACGATTCTGATCGCGGTCTACGGCTACAACTTCATCCATACCTTCGCCTTCTGGATGTCGATCCTGATGGGTGTTCTGTTCGTGGCGATGACGGTGATCACCATCCACAACCTGCCGGGTATCGTGGGGAGTTCCACGACGGCGGGCGGCTTCAACCCGTGGATGTTCGTGCTGGCCATCGCTGTCGCCTTCTCCTTCCAGATCAGCTATTGTCCCATCGGGTCGGACTATTCCCGGTACCTGCCTGAGAAAACCTCTCTTGCGCGGGTCTGGCTGGCCTCCTTCCTGGGCTGTGTAGGCGCCTGCGTCTGGCTGGAGATCCTGGGCGCCCTCACGGCTACCCTGGGCACGCAGGCCGGCCCCATGGATTTCTTCACCAGACTGATGGGGTTCTTTGCGGTGCCGGCCCTGATCAGCGTGGTGCTGAGCATCATGCCCAACAACGTCATGGCCGTGTATAGCGGCGGGCTGGCCGCCCTGGCCATGGGAGTGCCCCTGAAGCGGTGGACCGCCGCCCTGGTCACCGGCGGGATTGCCGCCTTGCTGATAGCCTACGGCAGCGGCCAGTTTGCAGATACCTACAAGAACTTTCTGCTGCTCCTGTCATACTGGATCGCTCCCTGGCTGGGCGTGATCATCGGCGACCACTTCTTTAACCGTCAGGCGCCGGCGGGCAGTGAACACGGCTGGAGCGGCATGCTGGCTTTTGTGATCGGGGTGGCGATCTCCATACCCTTCATGAGTTCGGCTCTCTATACCGGGCCGGTGGCCAAGGCCTACCTGGGCGGGGCCGATATCAGCTACTTCATCAGCATGCTGGTGAGCGGCGCCATCTACCTGGTCGCCATCAGAGGTTGGAAGCAAGAGGCCGGAAGTCGGAAAAAGACTCTGGCGGGAACAGCAGTGCAGAACAGATAAAACTTCTGGTTGGGGGGTTTGTGCATGGAACTGAAGCTGGACGTGGTAGTCAAGGGTATCGAGCCGCTGAGCGCAGACTGGCGGCGCCGGGCCCGGGCCTACTTGAGCAACCTGGCCATTCCCCTGTGGAGCCTCGGCCAACTCCTCGATCTGGCCGAACAGTTGGCCGCCATCAAACAGACCCTGAAGCCCTCGGTCCGCAACAAGGTCGTGGTTACCATGGCCGGCGATCACGGGGTGGTGGCGGAGGGGGTGAGCACCTGTCCCCAGGATGTGACCCTCCAGATGGTTTACAACTTCGTCGCCGGCGGGGCCGGGATCAACGCTATCGCCGGAGCGGCGGGGGCGAGGGTGGTCGTGGTGGACATGGGAGTGGCGGCCGACCTGGATGAGCTTGCCCGCCAGGGAAAGATCATCTCCTGCAAGATCGGGCGGGGCACCGGCAACATGGCAAGAGGACCGGCCATGACCCGGGAGCAGGCGGTACAGACCCTGGAGGCAGGCATCGGCGTTGCCGGACAGCTTGTCCAGGAAGGGGTGGAACTACTGGGCACAGGGGATATGGGGATCGGCAACACCACTCCCAGCAGCGCCGTGCTGGCGGTCCTGACCGGCCTGCCCGTCCGGGAGGTGACCGGAAGGGGAACGGGCATCGACGACGAAACTCTAGATAGAAAGATCGGCGTCATCGAGAGGGCGCTGGAGCTGAACCGGCCCGACCGGGGCGACCCGGTCGACGTGCTGGCGAAGGTGGGGGGCTTCGAGATCGGTGGGATTGCCGGGCTCATTCTGGGCGCTGCCTACTTCAAGGTACCGGTGGTGGTGGACGGGTTCATCTCCACCGCCGGCGCCCTGCTGGCCAAGAGGCTGGCGCCGCAGGCGGTGGATTACATGATCGCCGCCCACCGCTCCATGGAGTTCGCCCACCGGCAGATGCTCCAGGAGTTGAGCCTGCGCCCGCTGCTCGATCTGGACATGCGCCTCGGGGAGGGGACGGGGGCCGCCCTGGCCATGAACATAGTGGAGGCGGCGGCCCGGGTGATCGGCGAGATGCTGACCTTCGAGGCTGCCGGGGTGGCCAGGAACGAATCGCTGGAGTACACGCCATGATGCCCTGGTATCTCGATTTTGACCCACAGTCGAGCGGCCCTCAGTACCTGGAGGACCTGGCCACCGGCTACTGGTTCTCGGAGGCGCTGTTCACCGCCGTGTCGGCAGGGGTGTTCAATTTAATGAACGGGGGCGGGATGACGGCAGACGAACTTGCGAAGCGCTTGCGGTGGGCGCCCCGGGGGACGGAGCGCTTCCTGCACGCCCTCTGCACCCTGGGGCTGCTGTTCCGGGACGGGGAACTGTTCGGCAACACCGCCCTGGCCGCCGCCTGCCTGGTAAGGGGGAAGGATGGCTACCAGGGGGATTCCATCCTCTGGCGCCAGCATTTGAAAGACAGCTGGGGTGGACTGGAATCGTGCCTGCAGTCCGGTGGGCGGGTTTCCTATCTATCCGACGATGAACCCGGCCGGTTGCAGCAGCGCATTCGTAGCTATATCCG
>PKYJ01000130.1 GCA_003132605.1 Peptococcaceae bacterium
ATCAAACACCCAGTGGGGGATGCCGGAAGCCGAGACAATTTTCAGGTTGACGGCGGCATCGCCATGATAGGAGTCCGGCGCCGCGGTCAACAGGATCTCCACCCCGGCGCCCCGGTTATGCAGGTGGCGCCCCGCCACCAGCCCATCTCCCCCATTGTTGCCCGGTCCCGCCAGGATCAGCACTTTCCGGCCTGACGGACGGCGCTCCCAGAAGCGCTCCAGGAGGTACTGCACCACGCTGAGGCCGGCGTTCTCCATCAAAACCACACCCGGTATGCCGTAGCGCTGCCCCGCCTCCTGGTCAAGGGACCGCATTATCGCTGCCTTCACAAGCCTCATCAACTGCACCTGCCTAACTTATTGGAATGTGCGAGGCAAGAGGCTCCCACTTCTCACTTCTCGCTTCTCGCATCACAGATGGCCACCACCGCAGCGCAGGCATGATCCCGGCTGTGGGAGAGGCTGACCTCCAGTCCGGCAATCCCCGCCCCCGCAGCAAGGGCAGCAGTCTTCCCGGCCAGGCGGATCTCCGGCCTGCCCGACTCCAACGAGACCTCGATCTCCCGCCACCCCAAGACCACCCCGGGCAGGGCACGGCTGCAGGCCTTGCGCACCGCCTCTTTAGCCGCAAACCTGGCGGCAAAGGAGGCCGCCGGGCAACTGCGTCCCGTGCAGTAGGCGATCTCCCGGCCGGTGAACAGGCGCCCCATCAGCAGGCGGCGCCTGGTCAGCGCCCTCTCCATGCGTTCAATATCGACAATGTCAATGCCAACACCGATGACCACGATGTCCCCACCCCGGTTGACGATCTTAAGCTGCTGTTTTAAGCCATTATAGCACAAAAATCCCCTGATCCCTCATGCTACGGATGTTCTTGGCCGTCGTCTTCGTTATGGGTGCCGCCCTAACATATCGATTGACATGCCTGACATGAATGATTTATAAATTGATAAGAACTACTCGGCCGTTTTTTGGAGCTTCATGACACTCGAAGCCGTCATGCCACGAAACCGTCCGTGAAGCGGGAGACGGACGGCTTTTAGCACCAGGCGGGTGGCAAGCTCCTGTATCTAAGCGCAGTACAGGCAGTGGCAGTTGACTAAGCTGCATTATCGCCATATATGGGGGAGAAGCAAGTGGAGGAGAGGCAAGCAACCAGCCAGGACAAGAACGCGACTAACGGATCCCGGAAAAAAATCGGTCTGGCGATCGGCGCCCTGGTGCTGCTTGCAGCCATTGCCGGGGGAATCTGGTACTGGCATTATCTGCAGGTCATCATCAGCACCGATGACGCCCAGGTAACAGGCGACATTACCGACATCAGCCCAAAAATAGCCGGACGGCTGGAGAAGATTGATGTTTCTGAGGGAGATATGGTCACGGTCGGCCAGAAATTGGCCGAACTGGACAACGCTGCTCTGTTGGTATCTATGAGCCAGGCCGAAGCTGCCCTGGAACTGGCCAGGGCCAACTACGACAAACTCCCGGATGACGTCAAGTCCGCCCAGGCAGGCGCTGACAAGGCCGGCCAGGGACTGCTGGCGGCCCAGGCCCAGGTAAAAGTTGATGATTTCTCTCTCAGCGACGCTAAAAGGAACCTGGATGAGACACAGGCCCTCTATTCGTCAGGCGCCGCCTCCCAGGAGGCACTCGATACCGCCCAGTCCAAGTACGGATCGGCACAGGCGAAATTGGACGCTGACACGGCTAACGTCCAGTCGGCCCAGTCAGCCCTACAGGATGTCCAGGCCAAACTGGAGGCGGTCAACAACACCAGCGCCGATAGTTACCTGGCCCAGTTGAAGCAGGCCCAGGCCGCCTACGATAACGCCAAGCTGACCAATGACGAATCCTTTATCTATGCCACCATCAGCGGCACCGTCGTCCGCCTGCCGGGCGTGGTCGGGGAATACCTGTCACCGGGCACACCCATCCTGTCAATTTCCAATCTCCAGGCAACCTGGGTGTCGGCCAAGGTCGAGGAGACCGATTACGGCCGCCTCCATCTCGGGCAGAAGGTCGACGTCCGGGTCGACGCCTATCCGGGCAAGGTTTTTTCCGGACAGGTGATCGAGCTGGGCGGAGCGACGCAATCAACTTTTGACATGCTCCCGATCGAGAGCGACACCGGCAACTACACCAAGATCACGCAGCGGGTGCCGGTGAAGATCACAGTCACCAACAAGGGGAGCTATGTCTTGAAGCCGGGAATGTCGGTGGAGGTCAAGATCCACACGGCATGACGGCTCGCACCGCCTCCAGGGCGGCCTCAACGTCAGCGGCGCTCACCATGCGGTTGGCTACCATCCTGATCCGCTGCGGCGCAGAAGAGCCTGCCAGTACGCCCCGGTCCCGTAAGCGCATCAGGAATTCCCCGTCGGTGATCCGTGACGTCAACTCATAACTGACAATGTTCGTCTGCACCCGCCGGGGATCGATGATAATGCCTGGAATGACGGCCAGGCCCCCGGCCAGGTGTTTGGCGTTGGCATGGTCTTCCGCCAACCGGTCGACCATCTTCTCCAGGCCCACAATCCCGGCAGCCGCCAGCACCCCGGCCTGCCTCATCCCGCCTCCCACCAACTTCCGGGCCTTTCTGGCACGAGTCACGACATCCCTGGTTCCGGCCAGCAGCGAACCCACCGGGGCGCTCAAGCCCTTGGACAAGCATACCGTCACCGAATCGGCGTAACGGGTGAAGTCGGTTACCGGACATCCGGCAGCTACGGCAGCGTTGAAGATCCGGGCACCGTCAAGGTGCACCGACAGTCCGTGCTCCCGGGCCAGGTCGTAGATCTCCCGCATATTCTCCACCGGAGTGATGGCACCGCCGCCCCGGTTGTGGGTGTTCTCCAGGCAGATCAGGCGCGTCTCCGGAAAGTGAGGGTTCGGAGGGCGAAAGGTCTTCTCAATGGCCTCGGCTGTGAAGATCCCGTCCCGGTCATCGACCAATCGAGGCAGCACCCCGGCCACCCGGGCCAGACCTCCGACCTCGTAATAGTAGATGTGAGCCTCGGCGCCGACGATGATCTCCTCGCCCGGGCGGGTGTGCGCCAGCAGGGCCACCAGATTGCTCATGGTGCCGCTGGGCACAAAAAGGGCGGCCTCCTTGCCCACCTTCTGCGCCCCCAACTCCTCCAGCCGGTTGATGGTTGGGTCCTCACCATAGACATCATCACCCACAACGGCCTGGGCCATCGCCAGCCGCATCTCCTCAGTCGGCCAGGTTACGGTATCGCTGCGCAGATCGATCACATGCATCCTCTCCCCTATCGTTATCTCACATTCTTGGTCAGATATTGAAACGGAAATTGATTATGTCTCCGTCCTGGACGACGTAGTCCTTGCCATCCAGGCGCATCAGACCCTTCTCCTTGACCTTGCTCATATCCCCCAGCCTGACCAGGTCGTCGTAGTTGACCACTTCGGCCCGGATGAACCCCCGTTCGATGTCGCTATGGACCTTGCCGGCAGCGGCCCGGGCCAGTGTCCCGGCCCTGATCGTCCAGGCGCGCACCTCGTCCTCACCGGCGGTGAGGAAGGAGATCAGCCCCAGGCGGCTGTACATCGCTTGAGCCACCCGGTTGATCCCCGGTTCGGCGATCCCCATGGCGCCAAGGAAGGCCGAGCGCTCGTCCGCCTCCAGGCTGGCGATCTCCGTCTCCAGTTGGGCGCAGATGGTCAAGACCGGAATGTTCCTGGCAGAGGCGTAAAGCTCGAGTTCCGCTTCACCAGCGTAACCGCCCCGGTGCAACTGGTCCTCGTCGATGTTGACCGCCACCAGGGCCGGTTTGACCGTCAAGAAGCCCAGAGAACGCACCGCCTGCCACTCCTCCCCGGCCAGATCGGCCTCCAGCAGCGGCTGGCCGGCATCGAGGGTGGCCTGGCAGCGGCGCAGCGCCGCCTGCTCGACCAGGGTCTCGCCCTTGATCTTCTTGCCGGCCGCGATCCGCTCCAGCCGGGTCTCCACCACCTGCAGATCCGTCAGGATCAGCTCCGCGTCCACATTTTCCAGGTCGCGGGCCGGATTCAGGCTTTCCTCCACGTGGGGTATGGTATCGCTGCGGAACGCCCGCACCACGTGGATCAGGGCATCCACATCCCGCACCGCAGCCAGGAAGGCGGCCCCCGATCCGCGGCTCAGGCCCGGAACGTCGATGACCTCCAGGGCGGCGGGAGTATACTTGCGGGGATGATATAAACCCGCCAGGAAATCCAGGCGGGCATCCGGAATGCCGGCAGTGTGGACATTTGTTTTGGTACGTCCGGCAAAGTTGGAGGTCTCGGCGCCGGCGCAGGTCAGCAGGTTGAAAAGAGTGGTTTTGCCTACCAGGGGCAGGCCGATCAGGCCACAGGTCAAGGCCAATTTGTTTCACCTCGCCAACCAGTATATTTGTTTTGAACAAAAATTAAAAGAAACGTATAAGTGCAGCTAGGGCTTCCCCGGCACTAGTGAAACGCTTTTGCTGCAAACATCAATATTCATATATCGCCGGTCGCCTGTTCAACCACCGAGCTATACTTCTCGTGGATCAGCCTCCGATCGAACTCCCAGAATTCTTGCAGCATGCCATCCTGCTCCTCCCGGCTGAAATACTCCATGCAGGGGAAGAAAAATTGCTTATCTTCCTTGAGGATATGAACAAGATAGAACTCTACCAGTTCCCTGATGCAGGCAGCCGCCTCCGCCATCGCATCCAACCGCCCCTGGGCATATTGCTCTTTTGCCTGGTCCAGCCGGCCGACCACGCTTCTGGCATACTTATGCTCCTCGAGCAGTTCTTCCATGATCCGCTTGTGCTCCGGAGAAATCGGCTTGGAGGCCAGATCCCGGAAGAGGATATCCTCCTCCTTGCCGTGGTGGCAGCGGTCGGCGTAGACTCGAATAAAGTCCACGGCAACATTCACAAAATTAACGTCCAGGCTGCCCAGTCGGTTCATCTCATCCAGTTGTAATCCCATCTTTCTGATCATGCGTTCGATCAACCGGTGTTCGCGCATCAATGGACCTACAGGTTTCATCGGCAAGCTCCCTTCAAGTATCGAGTAGACTGTTTTTTGTTGTTATATAGTTAGCCATTTGCTAACTTTAAACGTCAATGATTTTTCAAATGCTTCGTGAATCTGTTTGCAAGCCCAGCAAACCTCAATCTTCGAGGAAATACTTCATGCCGCTCTTTTTCAGTTCGTCAGTGCTGAAGATCATCCGGTAATTATCGATGCCACTGGCCTTGGCTAGCCGGGAGGCGATCTCCTGACAGTCCTCCCGCTTCCGGCCGTGTACCATGGTGAACAGGTTGTAGGGCCAGTCAGGCGGGTAGGCCGGGCGCTGGTAGCAATGGGTGACCTCCTGGAAGCCGGCCATGATCCCGCCCACTTCCTCGATTCGCTCATCCGGGACCTGCCAGACGATCATGGCGTTGGCCACGTAGCCCAGGTCTTGATGCTTCACCGCCACCCCGAAGCGGCGGATGATCCCCCGCTGGAGAAAGTCCTCGATCGCTGCCAGCAGTTCCTCTTCGCCCATATCGAGTTGGCCGGCCAGAACCTGAAACGGCCGGCTGACCAGGGGAATGCCCTCCTGCAAGACCCTCACGATCTCCTTGTCTCTTTCGCTTAGCACGTCATTCTCCTTCCGCCAAGAGGCCGGCACCCGGCGTGGTACCCGGTGTGCCTGTTTCAGCATTTGCGTTCACCCAGCCTGAATCTCTTCGTCAGTCAGGTAACAGGCCGGGTCCTCTGCCCAGAAATCCTGGTAGACCGCCTCCGCCCGGCTGCGGAAATTGCCGTTGCAGATCTCAAGCCAGCGGCAGCGGGCGCAACGACCCTTCAGCAATGGCCGCCGGTTCTTGAGCCCGGCCAGCACCGGCTGGCCGGGGTCGGTCCAGATATCCCCGAACCTCCGCTCCCGCACGTTGCCAAAGCTGTGGTTGAGGGTGAACTGGTCCGGGTGCACATTGCCCTCCCAGTCCACAGCAGCGATGGCGATGCCGGTCCGGTTGCCTCCGTTCATACTGAGCAGTTCATATGCTCGCCGGGCGCCATCCGGATCCTGCTCAAGCAGCTTCAGATAGAGATAGACACCGTCGGCGTGGTTGTCTACCGTGAGGATCTCCTTGGCAATCCCCCGGTGGTGGAAGTCCAGGGTGCGCTCCATGATCAGGTCGAGCGCTTGCCGGGACTGGACGTGGGTGAGGTCCTCATCCTGCATCGCCTTTCCCCGTCCGCTGTATACCAGGTGATAGAAGCAGGCCCGGGGAATGTTCTCCTGCTCCAAAAGGTCAAAGATAGCCGGAAGCTGATCGTAATTGCGACGGCTGATAGTAAAACGCAGGCCGACCCGCACGCCGGCCTGCAGACAGTGGCGAATCCCTGCCAGTGCCGCCTCGAAAGCCCCTGACCGGCCGCGGAAGCGGTCGTTGACCGCACCGATACCGTCAAGGCTGACCCCCACGTAGCCCACCCCGATCGACCGGAAGTGGCGGGCAACCTCAGGCGTGATCAGAGTGCCGTTGGTAGAGATTGTCGACCGCAGCCCCAGGCCGGCAGCATAACCGGCCAGCTCGAAAAAGTCCGGGCGCAGCAGCGGCTCGCCGCCGGAGAACAGGATCACCGGCACATTGAAGGCAGCCAGGTCATCCAGGAGCCTTTTCCCGGCGCCGGTGTCCAACTCCCGGGCATGCCGGCCCTGGCTGGCGCTGGCATAGCAGTGCACGCAACGCAGATTGCAGGCCCTGGTACAGTTCCAGACCACCACCGGACCGCGCCCCGCCACCGTTCCATGCTCCTGGCCCCTGGCGGCCTGGCTGTAGCGCAGCGAGTCGCCATAGTTTTCTGTCTCACAAAGCAGCTTGCTGATGCTGATCATTCGTTTCCATCCCCCAACACACTACTTGTCTGTATAAATATTATAAGGAAACAAGTATAAGTGCAACTAGAGCTTTTGCCAGATGACTACCCGCTCTGATGCCTCCGCTTCTCTGAAGCGGTGGGATAAAAGCGGCTACATCCCTGTTTTACAGGGATAGGCCGCAACAAAAAGCAAAAACCCACCCCTTTTCCCCGGTGACAAATCATGATGTGCCATGTATACTTATTTTTTTTGGCATTTTTATTTCGTCAAAAAAGGAAATATAGCATAATTATCGAAACAGATACGACCAACATCAATTTTTTTGAAATTTTTGCGCAGGAACAGCGCGACCCCGCGAAAAGAATTCTGTGGCCGCATAAAATAACCACTCCGGAGGCGGAATGATGGAGCGAGAAAAGAGTAGGGAAGAACTGCTTGCAGAACTGGAGGCGTTGCAGCGAAAGATAGGAGCGGCAGAGGATGCGCTCAAGGAAAGTGAGGTCCAACTGCAGCGCATAACAAACAACATGTTCGATATTATAACCCAGACCGATCTGGGGGGAGTTATCCAGTATGTCAGCCCATCGAATAAAAGCATCCTGGGATACGAGCCCGAAGAGGTGCTGGGGAGAACTGTCTATGATTATATATATCCAGGCGATATAGACAAGATGATGCCTGCCGTTCTGAGGGCTATCGCCACTTCTTCCAATGTCAGAATAGAGTACCGCCTGCGGCATGCCAACGGCCACTATTTATGGCTGGAGTCTGTCATCAGCCCGATCCTGGATGACAATGGCATAGTTGCCGGCGGTATATTCGTGACCCGCGATATCACCGAGCGCAAGCACGCAGAGGCGGCCCTGCGGGAGAGCGAAGAACAGTTGCGACGGATCGCTGATAATATGCTTGACATGGTCTGTCAAACGGACGCAAGAGGAATTGTTCAATATGCCAGCCCTTCAAATGAAAGTGTTTTGGGATACAGACCCGAAGATTTACTGGGAAAGCCTCTATCTAATTTGGTGCATCCTGATGATCTGAACAGAGTGGTAACTGCCTTTCAGATCCTTCAAACAGCTATTAATGCTTCTTTGAGAGGGAAGATCGAGTTTCGCTTTAAACACGCTGACGGCCGCTACCTCTGGGCGGAGGTTATCGGCAAGCCCTTGTTTGACGATATGGGAATGGTTATCGGCGCCATCTTTGGCGGCCGGGACATCACCGAGCGCAAAAATGCCGAGGAGAGCCTGCGCCGGACAGCCTCCGAGTTGCAGACAGTCTTCCATGCCCTGCCGGATCTCTACTTCCGTCTCAGCGCCGACGGCGCCTTCCTGGACGTGCAAGCAGGTCAGGCGGGCGATCTGTATATACCGAAAGAGATGCTGCTCGGAAAGCGGATCCAGGATGTTTCCTTTAAATATGGCCAGTTGTTCCAACAGGCAATCGACCAGGTTCTAAAAACGCGGTCACTGACCATAATCGAATATACAATTACCAGCAGTAACAACAAGAAGTTTTTTGAGGCCCGGTTTCTTCCATTGCTTGAGGATCAGGTCGTTGTGGTCGTCCGGAACATCACCGAGCATAAGCAAGCGGAGGAACGCCTGAAATACTTGAGTTTTCATGATACGCTGACAGGGATCTATAACCGGTCCTATTTCGAAGAAGAGCTTAAACGACTGGATACCAAAAGGCAGATGCCTCTAAGCATTATCATGGGCGATGTCAACGGCCTCAAAATAGTCAACGACACCTTCGGGCACCAGGAGGGGGACCGGCTGTTGATCGATGCCGCCATGATCCTCAAGAAGATCTGCCGCAAGGAAGACATGGTCTGCCGCTTTGGCGGGGATGAATTCGCTATTCTCCTGCCTAAGACAAAAAAAGAAACTGCGGTGACGTTCTGCAATCGATTGAGAAGAGCCTGCGAAAAAACTGAACGGGAATTGGTGCCGATAAGCTTTGCCCTGGGAGTCGCCACAAGGGAGGAGATAGATCAGACCTTCGATGTCGTGCTCCGGGAGGCCGAGCACATGATGTACCAGGACAAGCCGCTGGATAGCAGAAGCGCCCGCTTCTCCATGATCACCTTTTTTCAAAGAGCCCTGGCCGATAAATCTGCGGAACCCATGGAACATGGCAGGCGTATCCAGGACCTGGTTAAAGAAATAGGAAACAGGCTTGGCCTGTCGGGCAAGGAACAGGGCGAGATGAACCTGTTGGCCGCCCTTCATGACATCGGCCAGATTGCCATACCGACCGATATGCTGATGAAGCCCTGCTACCTGACAGAGAACGAATGGGAGTTGATGAAGAAGCATCCGGAGATCGGGGAGCGGTTCGCCCGATCGGTACTGGATCTCGTCAGCATTGCCGAAGCGATCCTGTCCCACCACGAGCGTTGGGATGGGACGGGCTACCCGCAGGGACTGAAAGGGAAGCAGATCCCGCTGTTCTCCCGCATCCTGGCCATTGCCGACGCCTATGACGTGATGATTAACGGACGGCCCTACAAAAAGGCCATCAACCATAGAGAGGCCGTGGAAGAGATCAAAAATTGCGCAGGGACGCAGTTTGATCCGGAATTGGTCAAGCCTTTCGTGGAAGCGCTATCTTGCATCATGCACTCCTGATCGGCCAGGGGCAGCGCTCAGGCGCTCTTTTCGGCCACTGAGGTGATCTTGATGCCGCCGCGGGGCTTTTGGACAACGGTGACCCGGCACCAGCCAGGCTGGCAGGCCGCAAACACATCGGCAGCGATCCGGTCAGCCAGGGCCTCGCAAAAGATCCCCTCCTCCCGAAAGCTCCACAGGTACAGCTTGAGGCTCTTGCTCTCGATGCACAGGCTGCGCGGGGCATACTCGATGATCACGGTGCTCCAGTCCGGCTGGCCTGTAACCGGGCACAGGCTGGTGAACTCATCGCTCTCCATAACCACCCTGGTCACTCCGGCAGGTTTGGCAAAGGTCTCCAGGTTCCGCCTGGGCTCCCGGACTTGCTGGCCCAGGGCTTCAATGCAGGAGTTTGAAGCCCTGGGCCAGCAAGTC
>PKYJ01000028.1 GCA_003132605.1 Peptococcaceae bacterium
ATCTGCTGGGCGCCCGCCAACAGGACCGCCCTGACCTGCGTCAGATCGTCATCTTTGACCGTTTGGAACAGTTCGGCCATCCGGTCGAGCGCCCAGGCCAGGTTCACCGCCGTCGGCCGGGTCAAAAGCAACTCCCGGGCAGCCTGGTCCAGGTAGTGCTCCAGGTCCTGCTCACCAGGTTCATAATTGAAGGCCGCCAGGAGATACCCAAAAGCGGCCGCAACCCCGATCGCCGGCGCTCCCCTTACTTGCAACCTGGCGATCGCCTCGGCCACCTCCCGGTAATGCCGGCAGGAACGATGCACTACCTCATCGGGCAGCCTGGTCTGATCGAGCAAAAGCAGGCTATTGTCTTCCCAGCGCAGCACATCCATCGAAGATCCGCCCCTCCAACATCCAACCGCCATTATCCTAATGAGCCGAGCTCCCTGGCTGCCTGAGAGCAGTTGCAGGGCCGGGACTCGCTGACGTTTTCCAGCACCGAAAAGATAATCCGGCGCAGCTCCCCCTGGGCCTCGTTCATGGCGGCGACGACCTCCTGGTGGGACAGGGGCCGGCTGGAGATGCCTGCCGCATAGTTCGTGACCAGGGCGATGGTGGCATAGCAGAGCGCCGCTTCCCTGGCCAGCACCACCTCGGGAACGCTGGTCATGCCCACCACATCGCCACCCAGGCTGCGGAACATCCTGATCTCCGCCGGAGTCTCGTAGCGAGGCCCTTCCGTGCATACGTAAGTGCCCCCGTTATGCAGGACTACCTGGATCCTGCCGGCCGACCGGCAGATCTCCTCCCGCAGGCTGGGGCAATACGGATTGGTGACATCCACGTGCAGCACCCCGGTTCCATTGCCCTCAAAAAAGGTCTGTGCTCTGCTCTTGGTAAAATCCAGGAACTGATCGACCAGAACGATCTCGCCCGGCTTCAGGTCCTTCTGCAGTGATCCCACTGCGGCAGTGGCAATCACCTTTTCCACCCCGATCTCCCGCAGCGCCCAGATGTTGGCCCGGTAGTTCACCAGGTGGGGGGGTACGGTGTGCCTGGCGCCGTGCCTGGCCAGGAACACCACTTCCAGCCCCTGATAGACACCAGTTTTGATATTTACCGGGCCATAAGGAGTCGAGGCTGTGACGTCCTTTTCTTCGCTTAATATCCCTGCTTCGTAGAAACCGGTGCCCCCAATGATACCGACTTTCATCCTGCTGTCTCCTCCTCGCCGAAAAGCGCCGCCAGAAACTCTTCCCCGGAGAAATCCTTCAGGTCTTCGTTGCCCTCTCCCACTCCCACCAATTTTACCGGAATGCCGAGTTCTTCCTTGATGGCCAGGACGATCCCGCCCTTGGCCGTGCCGTCCAGCTTCGCCAGTACGATGCCGGTCACCTCGGTGGCTTCCCTGAACAATTCCGCCTGCCGGACGGCATTCTGACCGGTGGTGGCGTCCAGCACCAGCAAGACCTCGTGGGGTGCCCCAGGCATTTCCCGTGAGATGATCCTCCTGATCTTGCGAAGCTCCTCCATCAGGTTCGATTTTGTATGCAAACGCCCTGCCGTGTCGATGATCAGGAGATCGACCCCTCTTTTGACAGCCGCCTGAATAGCGTCATAAACCACTGCGGCAGGATCCGAACCGGCCTGGTGCTTCACCAGGTCAACACCGGTGCGGCTGCTCCAGACCTCCAACTGTTCGATGGCTGCGGCCCGGAAGGTATCGCCTGCGGCCAGCAGGACTCTCTTCTTCTCTTTAATAAAACGATAGGCCAGTTTCCCGATGGTGGTCGTTTTCCCCACTCCGTTGACACCGACCACCAGGTAGACCGTCAGGCCCTGGCTGTTGAACTGCAGGGGAACCTGTGCCCCTAAAATATCTCCCATTTTGGCGCGCAGCAGGCCTTTCAACTGGTTCGCATCGTTCAGCCCCTGCTTTTTGGCCTCGCTTCGGAGTTCGGCGATCAGGCGCGACGTCGCCGCCACTCCTATGTCTGCCTGCAGCATGATCGCCTCCAGGTCCTCGAAGAGGTCTTCGTCGATCTTGCGGGTGACCGCCACCAACTGGTTTACCTTGTCGACGAAATTGTTGCGTGTTTTGGTCAGGCTTTCCTTGAGTTTCGAAAAAAACGCCACTATTGCTTCATCCTCTTTTTCACACTTGAAACCATTTTATCACAATTAAAAAAGCCTACCCAACCACCGCTGCACTCAACACTATCCGGCCCGGGACCCACTTCCTGCTTTTTAACTCCCACTTCTAACGCGGGCACCCGGCCTCTCACCTCTCATTTCCACCGCCACCAGCTTGGAGATCCCTGGCTCTTCCATGGTGATGCCGTACAGAGTGTCTGCCGCCTGCATCGTCCGTGGACGGTGGGAGATGAGAATGATCTGGGCCTTTTCGGCCATCTTGCACAAGAAATCCGCAAAGCGGACCAGGTTGGACTCGTCAAGGAACGCCTCGATCTCGTCGAGGAAATAGAATGGACTCGGGCGTGTCTGAAGCAGGGCGAAAAGAAAGGCGATCCCCGTCAGGGCTTTCTCACCCCCGGAAAGGAGGGACAGGTGGCGCGGTTTTTTCCCGGGGGGCAATACTCTCACATCGATGCCCGTGGTAATCAGGTCCTTCTCATCGGTCAGGAACAGCTCCCCCGTACCACCGTCAAACAGTTTGGCAAATACTATCTCGAAATTATGCTTGACCTCTGCGAACAACTGGCGGAAGCGGCTTGCCACTATCTGGTCCATCTCCCTGATCACACCCTGCAGGGCCTTCCGCCCATCCTCCATATCCTCCCTCTGCTGCATCAGAAAACTATGCCTATCCACCAGGGCCGCATATTCCCCCGGGGCGGCAAAATTAACCTCGCCGAATGTCCCCAGCCTTTCCTTGAGAGAGACGGCCTCTTCCTTCATGCCGATCTCTTCCTGGCGCTCCAGCGGGGCGCCACCGGACACCTGGTCCAGGTCCAACTCCAGCGCCCTGGCCCTGACCTCGTCCAATTGCTCTTCCAGGTGCTGCGCCTGCGTCTCCAGACTGTGCACCTTCTGCTCGCGCTGCCAATTGAGGTGCTTGATCCGCAAATACCTTTTTTCCTTGGCGCGATAATAGCTCTCCTTGGTGCCGACCTGCTTCCTTCTGAAGTTCAGATCCGATTCGATCGCTGTTTTTCTGGCGATCAGAGTATCCAGCTGTCTTCGGGAGCGCTCTTTCTGCTCCTCGTAGCCGTTTATCTCATCAAGCAGGGCGTCCAGGCAGACCTCGACCTGGGTACGTTCCCGCTGCTGTTCCCCGATCAGGTTGTTTTCCTGCTGCGCTTTCTGCTCGAGGTACTTGATCTCCTGGTTCAGCGAGACCAGGTGCACTCTGCTTTCGGACAACTGGCTGTTCAGCCGGCGCACCAGCGCTTCACAGTCTTTCCTCTCCTGCTCTATCTGAAGGCGCCGCTGTTCCAGCCCGCTCTCATTCTCCAGCACCATGGCCAGGTCACGCCCGGTACGTTCGATCTCCTGGTCGAGATCGCCCCGGCGGTAGTTCTCCTCGTTGCTCTCCAACTGCCATTCCTGAGCATATTCCTGGAGCCTCTGCAACTCCCGGTTGCAGGATGCTATGGCCTGCTCCAACTCGTTGCGCTCTTTCTCCAGGACACGCTCCGCTGATTCCAGTTCTCTGATCCTGGCCGTGACCGAGTTCTGTTCCCTGCTCAGTGCGTCCCGCCTTTTCTCCAGCGCATCCAGAGCCTGCTGCCCGCGGCTCTGATCTTCGGACAACTGCACGATCTCCCGCTTCCGCTTGAGCGAAAACTGCGCCTGCTGATCCTCCCGGCCGCCGGTGATCAGGCCACCCGGTTGCAGCAGGTCTCCATCCAGCGTCACTACCCGTACCCTGTAATAGTTGGCTTCCGCAAACTGCCGGGCCTCCTTCATGCTGCTGGCAAAAAAAGTGCGACCCAGCAAAAATTCGGCTACATTCCGGTACTGATCGTCGCAGCTTACAAGTTCGGAGCCACGCCCCAGGATCTCGGCGCCATGAACGTACTTGGGAGGATGTTCCCTTTCCAGCCAACGTTGCAGCGCAGACAGCGGCAAAAAGCTGGCCCTGCCGATCTCCTTCTTTTTCAAAAAAGCCAACGCCTGCTGGGCAACATCCGGAGAAGCGCAGACAAAGTAGTGGGCGGCCCGCCCCAGGGCGGTAAAGAGTGCGGTCTCATACTCCCGGGAGATCGTGAACAGTTCCTCGACCATACCGAGGATACTGCTGCAGAAGGCCTCACCCCGGTCTCTGGCCTGGAGGATCCCCCGCACCCCCTTCTGGTAGCCGTCCCGGTTTTTTTCTGACTCCTTTATCATCTGCAGGCGGGTTTTGCAACGCTCGTTCTCCTGGACCTGCTTCTGAATCGCCGGGGCGATCTGCTCCCGTTCCCTGCTGATGCCGGACGCTCTCTGCCGTGCCTGTTCAAATTCCAAAGTGTTCTCTGCCAACGCAGCAGTCTTGGTCTGCAACAACCGGCCTTTTTCCCCAACCTGTTCCCTGATCTGGCCGATCCTGGCGGTATTTTCGTCAGTCTTCTGCCCGAGGTTTTCCTGTTGCCTGCGGGCAGTCTCGTTCTTATTCTGGAACTCCTTGACCTGACTGGCCAGCAGGGTCTTCTGGTGCAGCACTTCAAAAAGTTCTCCGTTATTTCTTTCCCACTCGTCGTTGACGCGCTGTCTAGTCTTTTCCCCTTCTTCCAGGGCCTGTTCCAACTCCAGGCAGCACTGCTCGGCCAAAACCTTCTGTTCACGGCACTGCTGGTGCTGATTGGCAATCTGCTGCATCTCCGAAGCGATCTCCTGATCCTTCTGGGCGATCACCTGCAGTCGGCCCCCCAGTTCCGCCTGACGCGACTGGGAGGACGAACATTTTTCTTCGATCCGGGCTAATTCGACCTGCGCCTCCTGAAGCTGCTGCCGGACCTGCCCAGCCTCCTGCTCGCGAGTGGCAAGCCGCTCCTTTCTCTCACTGATGCCCTGATCCAAGTCGCTCAGTTCACACTCCATCAGGCCGGCCTTGGTTAGGGCTGTTTCCTTGCCAGCCTGTAAATCCTCAATGCTTGAGGCAATCGCCTTCTTTTTAGCCGCCGCTCTGGCAAACTGGTTCCCGACCAGCCTCGCTTCCAGCCCTTTCAGCCGCTCCTGACACTCGTTGTATTGGTTGGCTGCCTTGGCCTGCTCCGCCAGCGGCGCCAACTGCCGGTCCAGTTCATGAACAACATCCTGGAGCCTTACCAGCACACCCTCAGTCTCTTCCAGCTTGCCCGCCGCATCAGCCTTGCGCTGCCGGTACTTGCCGATCCCTGCCAATTCCTCCAGGTGAAGCCGCCGCTCTTCGGGTCTCTGGGAGATGAATTCCTCGATCCGGCCCTGGCCAACAATCGAAAAAGCCGCTCTGCTGATACCGCAGGATAAAAAAAGCTCCTGGATATCACGCAGGCGGCAGGGCATCTTGTTGATAAAATACTCTCCCTCGCCAGACCTGTATACCCGGCGGGAAATGGAGACCTCATCGTACTCCAGGGGCAGGGCGCCCTGGCTGTTATTGAACGTCAGGGTGACTTCCGCCATCCCATAGGACCGGCGCCGGGATGTTCCCGCAAAGATCACGTCTTCCATCCGGTAGCCCCTGAGCGCCCTGACATTCTGCTCGCCCAGGACCCACTGCACAGCCTCGGTGAGGTTGCTCTTGCCGCACCCGTTCGGACCAACAATTGCCGTGATCCCGGGTGCCAGATCGATCTCCACCCGCTCTGCAAAAGACTTGAAACCTTGGATTTCAATGCGTTTTAAAAACATCACAAATTCTTCTATCTGTGTTCCACAATAAATTTGATGGCTGTTCGTTCTTCACCGTCTATGGAAATCTCCACAAAAGCCGGAACAGAAACCAGATCAATCCCGTTTGGCGCGATAAATCCCCTGGCTATAGCGATCGCTTTTACGGCCTGATTGACCGCTCCGGCGCCGACAGCCTGCACCTCGGCGGTACCTCTTTCCCTAATCACGGCGGTCAGGGCGCCGGCAACGGATTTCGGGTTCGATTGGGCAGATACCCTGAGCACATCCACCATCTTTTCCCCCTCTAGTGCGCATCTGGTAAAAATAATTCGCCTTGTCTATCGCTCTTATCCTGCCACTTCGAAGAAGCGGGTGATATTAGAGCAGGTAATCCTCGGGGAAATATATCAGCTCATTCAAGTATATTTCGACCGTTAGCTAAAAATTCCTGCTCAAGCTCAGGTCCAAGTGCTCAATATCTGCTTTATTATACAGGCCTGTTTAGCAATTTTAAAGCGTTCTTGGCGGCCTGTTGTTCCGCCTCCTTTTTGGACTTCCCGCTGCCCCTGCCCAGCATCCGTCCGTTGCAGAGCACCCCTACGGTAAAGTGCTTGTCATGGTCCGGCCCAGCCTCGTCGATGATACAATAGGCCAGGGTATCCCCTCCCCGCTGCTGAACCACCTCCTGGAGAGCAGTTTTATAATCCCGGCCACTGCCCCGGGCAATGGTCAGCATCTCCTCGCCCAATAGCAGCAGCAGAAACCGCCGGGCCTGCTGCCACCCTTGATCAAGAAATACAGCACCCGTCAGGGCCTCCAGAGCATCCGCCAGGACTGAGGCCCGCGACCGGCCGCCTGACAGTTCTTCTCCATGGCCCAGCCGTAAATAACTGCCCAGGTCCAACCTCCTCGCCATTCTGGCCAGGGTCGATTCGCAGACCACCGCCGCCCTCATTCTGGTCAACTGGCCTTCGGGCTCTTCTGGAAAGCGGTGATAAAAATAATCGGCGACTACCAGGCCCAAAACGGCATCACCCAAGTATTCCAGCCTCTGGTTGTGATTATTGGCCTGTGGATGCTCGGCCAGATAGGATGGGTGGGTAAGAGCGGTGAGCAGCAGTTCCGGATCCTTGAAGGAAACAGCGGTCGCCTGCTGCAACTTGTCGGGCATTGCCTGCCCTTGCTTGGGTTTTCGCGAACTCGTCATTAATAACTGGCACTAACCTCGAACATCGAGCAGGCCTTTCTCCTTTTTTAAAATATGGTTTGGTTCAACCTTCAAATTTTTTAAAGACCAGCACAGCATTATGTCCACCAAAACCGAAAGAGTTGGAGACCGCCACCCTCACTGGACACTGACGGGCCTGGTTGGGCACGTAGTCCAGATCGCACTCCGGGTCTGGCTGCTCATAATTAATGGTCGGATGCACCCAGTCCGTGCTGACAGATAGGGCGCAGGCAATAGCCTCAAGGGCGCCCGCGGCGCCCAGGGAATGCCCGATCATGGACTTGGTGGAACTGACCGGTACCTTATAGGCGTGGTCCCCAAGCACCTTTTTGATGGCCAAAGTTTCGATCTTATCGTTAAGTTCAGTGGATGTGCCATGAGCATTGACGTAATCCACCCGATCAGGGGAGATCCCGGCGTCTTCCAGGGCGATCCGGATCGCCCTGGCCGCCTCGGTGCCCTCAGACTCTGGAGCAGTGATGTGATAGCCGTCGGCGGTGCACCCGTAACCGGCCACCTCGCCATAGACCCGGGCGCCTCTCGCCGAAGCGTGTCCGAGAGTCTCCAGCACCAGGACCCCTGCCCCCTCGCTGATCACAAACCCATCCCTGTTCTTGTCAAAGGGGCGGCTGGCACGCTGCGGCTCATCGTTGTTGGTGCTCATCGCTTTCATGGAACAGAACCCCGCCATGGCAACGGGCACGATGGGGGTTTCGGTGCCTCCCGCCAGAACCACCTCTACCGCTCCCCGCTGGAGCATCAGGTAAGCCTCCCCGATAGCGTTGGTGCCTGAGGCGCAGGCCGTCACCAAAGTGATGTTGGGTCCCTTCGGCCCCAGGCAAATGGCGATCTGGCCGGCGGCCATATTGCTGATGATCATCGGGATGAATAAAGGACTGATGCGGTTGGGCCCCTTGTTGAGCAAGACGCTGTGCTGCTCGCAGAGGGTTTCGATGCCGCCGATCCCGGAGCCGATCACCACCCCGATACTTTCCGGATCCTCTTCGCCTATCTCCAGCGCTGCATCCCCAACTGCCAGTTTGGCCGCAGCAACACCGAACTGGGCGAAACGGTCCATCCTCCTGATCTCTTTCCGTTCCAAAAACTGTTCCGGCACAAAATCCTTGACTTCTCCGGCGATCTTGCTGTCGTATGAGGAGGAGTCAAACCGCGTCAGACGGTCAATCCCCGACTGTCCCCGCAAAAGCGCTTGCCAATAAGCCTCTTTCCCTATCCCGACAGGAGACAGCACGCCCAGACCGGTAATCACTACTCGCTGCTTGCTCTCCGGCAACATTATGTAATCCTTTCCACCATTTTGGCTGTGTGCCGTTGGATGTGTGTCATCCCTAACCGTTAGCCTTGATATAGTCAGCAGCAGCCCCTACGGTCAGGAGTTTTTCAGCATCCTCGTCAGGTATCTCTATGCTGAACGTCTCTTCCAGCGCCATAATCAGTTCCACTATGTCTAGGGAATCAGCATTCAGCGCCTCGAATGAGGTCCCTAGCGCCACCGCGTTCTCCTCGACGCCGAGCTGCTCAACAATGATCGACCGTACTTTCTCGAAGATTGCCTGATCACTCAAATCAGCCATTCACCTGTCACCTCCTATCTCAATATTTTACCCTGATATTTGGCGAGAGTATGCTTAAATAGCCATGCCCCCATCCACGTGCAGAACCTGACCTGTTATATAATCTGCAGCCGGTGACACTAAAAATACCACCGCTCCGGCAACATCCTCCGGAGTGCCGATGCGCCCCAGTGGAATCCTGCCCTGCAGTTGATCCTGGGCTTGGAGCGAGATCCGGTCCGTCATCTCTGTCCTGATGTAGCCCGGGGCGACGACGTTGACATTGATGCCCCGGCTGGCCACCTCTCGCGCCACACACTTGGTGAAACCGATGACCCCGGCCTTGGAAGCGCCATAGTTTGCCTGCCCGGCATTCCCGATCACCCCGACCACCGAGGCGAGGCTCACCACGCGCCCCCAACTGCTCTTCAGCATCCATTTCAGGGCAGCCCGGGTGCAGTAAAAAACGCCGTTCAGGTTGGTGGACAATACCGCCTCCCAATCCTGGTCCTTCATTCTCAGCAGCAACTGATCCCTGGTGATGCCGGCGTTGTTGATCAGGATATCCAGCGACCGGAAGCGCTTGACGACTGCATCCACCATCTCTTCGACTTCTGGCCTCTTGCTGACGTCTGCGGCAATAGGAAATGCCCTGCCGCCGGCCCTTACAATCTCTTCAACCACGAGGTCCGCTTGGTCGGACTGACCCGGGTAGTGGTTTACGGCAACCGCGGCGCCGTTTTTTGCCACAGCCAAAGCTATAGCGCGCCCGATTCCCTGTGAAGCGCCGGTTACAAGCGCAACCCGATTTTCTAGAAACATTTTAAACAGTTCCCCCCGTTTGCGCAAGCACCTTTTCCAATGTTTTTTCGTCCTCGACATGGTCTACCCGGCACCCTGGCAGGATCCTCCTGATCAGTCCGGACAACACCTGGCCGGGGCCAACTTCCAAATAGTCTTTGAACCCCTCGCTTGCAAGTCTTTTTACCGACTCCTCCCAGAGCACCGGCGAGCTTACCTGGGCAGCCAGCAGGTCTTTGATGACGCCCGGACTGGATACCGCCTCCCCGGAGGCATTCATTACCAGAGTTACTTTGGGTGCGGAGAAGGTATACCCTTGCAGAAACAGCCTCAGGTCTTCGCTCACACCGGCCATCAAAGAGGTGTGAAAGGCGCCGCTGACCGCCAGCGTGGCAACTTTTCTGGCCCCCCTGCGGCGGGCCTCGGCGATGGCTTCATCCAGGGCCGCTCTCTCGCCGGAGATCACGATCTGGTTTGGGGCGTTGAAGTTTGCCAGTTGCACCACCCCCTTGGTTCCGGCCACCAGGCATATTTCCCGCACCGCCTCCTGCCCCAGACCGATCACGGCAGCCATGCCCCCCAGTCCGGAGGCAGCCGCCCGGTCCATCAACTCAGCCCGCTTGATCACGATCTCCAGGGCCGCAGCGAAGGATAGCACCCCAGCGGCGACCAGGGCCGTGTATTCTCCCAGGCTGTGGCCTGCGGCGGCCTGGCAGGTGACGCCGGACTCCTGCAGCACTTTCATGATGGCGATACTTGCCGTAAAAATTGCGGGCTGGGTGTACTTGGTCCGGCCTAACACCTCTGCCGGCCCCTCGGCGCAAAGCTGCAACATCTGGTACCCGTCAACCTGCCCGGCCTGCTCGAAAACTTCGGCCGCCACCCGGCGCCGACGGACGAGTTCGATACCCATGCCCACATACTGGGATCCCTGTCCCGGAAAGACGAAAGCCAGACTCAAATCACGACCGCCCTCCCATCCTCTCACTACCATCTTATTGTGCAGGCTGCCCAAGTCAATCCCGCTCCGAATGTTGACAGCACGACTACCACCCCTCCCTCACCAGGCCCTGATCCACAGCTTTGGACAGGGCCACGGGGCAGGTAGCGCCTGAGAGGTTGCCGTATTTCTCAATATTGACAAATACCTTGGACTCCGGCAGCCCCAGCCTCCGGCGCGCCGCTTCGATGATCCTCAGGTTCGCCCCAGTGATCCGTACCGGTCTCAGCCCTTCAGGATTCATGGCCCTGTTTCCACTCCTTCTGCAAGGATTCGACAAGGTTCTCTTTTACTGCTTTCGCTGTATAGCGGACGGCATTTTTAATGGCGCGGGCGCGGGAGGAACCGTGGCAGATCACGCTCAACCCGTTTATACCGAGCAGCGGCGCCCCCCCGTATTCTGTGTAGTCCATCCTGCGAAAAATGTCGCCGAAGGCTGGCTTCACCAGCATACCGCCAAGCATCCGCAGGGGGTTCCGCTTCAATTCATCCCTGATCATTCCGGTAAGGGTGGAGACGATCCCCTCAGCCAACTTCAGGGCAATGTTGCCGACAAAACCGTCGCAGGCGATCACATCCACGTCGGCGGTCAAAAACTCCCGCCCCTCGACATTGCCGGCAAAGTGCAGATCCCCGGCCTCAGCCAGGGCTTGATGGGCCTCGATGACCGCTCCGGTTCCCTTGGTAGCCTCGCTGCCCACACTGAGCAGGGCAACCCTGGGGTTGCCGATGCCCAGCACCTGCCTGGCATAATGGCTGCCCAGGTAGGCGAACTGCACCAGGTGGCTCGCCTTAGCATCGACATTCGCTCCAGAATCGATCAGCACCTTGGGCCCCTTGGGAGACGGAAAAACGGTGGCGATTCCCGGGCGTTCGACGCCGGGCAGCCTCCCAAATTCGAAAAGCGCTGCTGTCATCTGAGCTCCGGTATTGCCAGCCGAAATGACAGCGGTTGCCTCGCCCTCTTTAACCAGCCTGGTAGCCACGACCAATGATGAGTTCCTTTTCCTCCTGACTGCGGACGCCGGGTGCTCATCCATGCCGATGACTTCTTCAGCGTTTCTGACGGTGATTGCCTCGCTGGGATAGCGGTACTTTTTCAGTTCTGCCTCTATCAACTCCTGATGACCGACCAGGATCACCCGGGCAAAACCACTGTTGACCGCGTTGACAGCACCCTTTATGACCTCCACCGGGGCATGATCGCCCCCCATGGCATCAACGGCAATGCTCACAGGTCATTCATCTCCTTCGCCACAACGGTAAAACGGCCCCTCAAGACCTCTGCGCTGCCTACCTTGGAATTCACCTTGATGACAAAACTCTTGCCCTTCTGGCCCACGATCTCGGCATAGGCCACCACCTTGTCCTTTAAAAAAACAGGGGTTAAATAACGTACAGAGGCGCTGCCTGTCAACACCACGTCTGCATTGATCAGCGCCACCGCCAGGGAATTGGCCTGAGCGAAGAGGTAATGCCCGCGCAGGATCTTGGTCTTGGAAAACACCATATCCTTTTTGACCTCGAGGACTGTAATGCCTCTTTTGCCTACATCCAGCTCCAGTATGTCACCGATCAGCTCACCCGCGCCCAATGAGCGGATCTGGCCGTAAAACTGCTCGGCGACGTCCTTGGTCCGCACCCGCAGTTCGGGAATACCCAGATCCAGGCGGTCCAGGCGCACGGTGGGGACGCTAACGAACAATAATTCCGCCAACTCCTCATCGGTCAGAAACGGGTTCTCCTGCAACTGGCTTACCATGACCTGCTGCCTCTCCCGCTTATACCGGTTCCTTTTCAAGACCACCGCAACCCACTCCTGCTTAATACCTAATCTTATTACCAAGTAACAATGAATAGTATAATGTACCAAAATAAAAAAGACAAGCAGGTTTCGCCCACACTTGTCCTAATGGCCGTTAGCCGTTGGTCGTTGTCCTTTCTTCTACTTCTCCAGAACCTCCAACTCCCGGTAGTAACCGCATGCCTGGCAGACCCGGTGAGCCATTTTCGGTTCGTGGCAGCGCGGGCAGTTGATCACAGTCGGGCTGGCAATCTTGATCATGGACCTTCTCTTATTTTTCCGTGCTTTCGATGTTCTACGCTTGGGTACACCCATGTCCTCACCCCCTTCAACTGGGTCTTGGCTTCAGTGGCCCCCACTGAAGCTTAGAGCCAGTTAATACAGTGGCGTACCCGCTCTAATACCACCGCTTCGAAAGAAGCGGGGGTATTAGAGCGGGTAGTCATCTGTGATTAATCTTTCAACTGCTTCAGGTATTCACCCAGGCCGGCCAGCCTCGGGTCCGGCGCCTGCGGACCGCAATCGCAATGATCGATATTGAGATTGCACCCGCAAGAAGGGCACAGGCCCTTGCAGTCCGGGCGACAGACCGGCTTCATGGGCAGCGCCAGAACCAGGCTCTCGATGATCACGTCCCTGAGATCTATCTGTTCCCCGCTGTATATCCGTCCGGTATTATCCAGGTCGCCTTCTTCTACACTGCCTGCGGCATAATAGGTCTCCTCGAAGGAGGATGCGACGGGGATGGTAAAGGACGTGAGGCAACAACTGCAGTTAAGATCGGCTTTCGCCTCGATGCTGCCCCTGATGTAGATCTTGCCGCCGACGTTATTTGCCTCTCCCTCAACCAGTACCTCAGTAAAAACGAACAGGTCGCCCCGTAGTTCGATCTCCAGGCGGGAGTCCCTGCCGGCGAACTCTTTCTCGTTGCCTGTCTGCCTGCGCAGGTCAGCGACCTCTAACAACAAGTGCACCACCCCCAATCAACCATTCCACATTATACCGGCGGCGAATAGGGATGTCAATTAAGAGGCAAGAAGAGCAAAGAGGGGAAGGTCCTCGCCCTTCCCCTTCACTGCTTTATTGTCTTGACTGGCGCGTTTTACTGACCGGGAACCTTGGCCTGGGCCTTAGCCATCTCCGGCTTCTTCTGGAGCTGCTTCTCCAGCTCGTCGTCACGCTGCTTGTTCTGGTATGCCGGGTCCTGGAAGGAGTATTTGAAGTTGGTGTGCACGTCGTAGGTTCCGTTCATGATCGCGATCGTGTCTTCCACAATGATGAGTTCCTCGTCGGTGGGAATGACGAAGATCTTGACCTTGGAATCCGGCGCCGAGATATCGGATTCCATGTTCCTGGTGCGGGCTACCTTGTTCTTCTCGGGGTCGAACTTGATGCCCATGAACTCCAGGCCCTCCAACGCCTTGGCCCGGATGTCCGACGCCATCTCGCCCACACCGGCCGTCCAGACGACGGCATCGATGCCACCCACGGCTGCACTGTACGCGCCGATGTACTTCTTGATCCGGTAGGTCTCCACCTCGAAGGCCAACCTCGCCCTGGCGTCGCCCTTCTCCGCAGCCTCAAGCACGTCGCGGCGGTCGGTGTACTGCCCGGTGAGGCCCAGCAGGCCGCTCTTCTTGTTCAAGGTGTTGTCCATATCCTTCGGCGAAATGTTCTCTTTCTGCATCACGTAGAAGTCCAGGGCGGCGTCGTGGTCGCCGGCCCGGGTGCCCATAACCAGGCCCTCGAGCGGGGTGAAGCCCATGCTGGTGTCGAAGGAGATCCCTTTCTTGACGGCGTTGGCGCTCACGCCGTTGCCGATGTGCAGGGAGACCAGGTTGACGTCGAAGGGGTCCTTGCCCAATAGCACCGCTGCCCGCTTGGCCACGTACAGCAGGGAGGTGCCATGGAAGCCGTAGCGGCGCACCCGGTACTTTTCATACCAGGCATAGGGTACGGCATACATATACTGCGGAGACAGCATCGTCTGGTGCCAGGCGGTATCCATCACCGCCACGTGGGTCACGTTGGGCAACATTGACTGGGCGGCCTCGATGCCGAGGATGTTGGGCGGATTGTGCAAGGGCGCCAGAGCCTGCAACTCCTTGAAGGTATTCAGCACTTCCGTGTTAATCTTGACTGACTTGATAAAATTCTCGCCGCCGTGCACCACCCGGTGTCCGACAGCGTCAATCTCCTTGACGTTCTTCAAGACGCCGTGCTCCGGGCTCACCAGCAGGTCGAGGATCAGGTGCACCGCTTGCGTGTGAGTCGGACAGTCGTGCGCGATCTTGACGGCGTCTCTTCCTGGCACTTCGTGGACGCAGAAGGATTCCCCGATGGTCACGCGCTCGACGATACCCTTGGCCATGATCTCCTTCTTTTCCCAGTCGTAGACCAGATACTTGGCAGAAGAACTACCGCAGTTCAGAACCATAATCTTCATGTTTCTTCCCCTTCCCTTTTTATAATATGTTATTGCCTTCAACGATTGCCTTAGTACGGAACCATGGCCTGAACCGCCACGATGGCCGACACGTTGGCAATATCCTCGGCTTTGCAGCCGCGTGAGAGGTCATTGATCGGCTTGGCCAGCCCTTGCAGCAACGGGCCATAGGCCTCTGCGCCGGCAAGGCGTTCCGTCAACTTATAGGCGATGTTTCCGGCGTTGAGGTCCGGGAAGATCAAAATGTTGGCCCGTCCCGCAACCGGGCTCCCCGGCGCCTTCTTACGCCCGATCTCCGGAACGAGGGCGGCATCCCCCTGCAGTTCCCCGTCGATCAGCAGGTCCGGGCGCTTCTGGTTGGCGATCTTGGTGGCCTCGATCACCTTGTCCACGATCGGATGGGTGGCGCTGCCCTTGGTGGAATAGGAAAGCATCGCCGCCCGGGCTTCTGGCACGCCAAAGATGTTCTTTATTGTGATGCAGGTGGTAATGGCGATCTCCGCCAACTCTTCCGCGGTGGGGTTCGGGTGTCCGCCGGAATCCGCATAGAGAAGGAAGCCATTTTCGCCGTATGGGCAGTTGGGGATGATCATGGCGAAATAGGCCGAGGCAATGGAGATCCCCTTGGCTGTCTTGAGGATCTGGTAGGCCGGCCTTTCAACATCGGCAGAGGTGTTGACGGCCCCAGCCACCATCCCATCGGCATCGTCGAGTTTAATCGCCATTACCGAGAAGTAGATCTTGCTCTTTAAAAGCTGCCTGGCATCACCGATCGAGGCGATCTTGCCTTTCCTGATCTCAAAGAGCTTCTCCGCATACTCGTCGATCCGGTCGAATTTCTCGTGGTCCAGCACCGGTATGCCGTCGATGTTCACGCCGGCTTCCTTGGCCTTCTTTCTAACCTCGTCATCCTTCCCGACCAGAACAATTTTGCCCAGTCCTGCCTCCTTAACCAGTTCCGCAGCCCTGAGAGTGCGTTCATCTTCCGTTTCCGGCAGGTAAACTGTCTTTTGTCCCTGGCGTGCCTTTTCCCAAACATACTCCATAATAGCATTCTTGGGTGCAAACTTCGCCATCGCTTTCCCTCCCTGAAAGAATAATTTGACTTAATTATATATCAATATCCTTTTTTTTGAAATACATCCACGAAAGAAAGACCCAGCATCACTCCCTTCAGGAAGTGACTACAAAACAGAACCCTAATAAATCATGCTTTCCTCTGCTAAATTACACCACCCCTTTCTTGAGGTCTATTTTCTACAAGAAGCTTGTATAATCCTTCCGAGACCAAGTTTTTTCTTGAAGAACCCCGCGAAAGAGGGAATTATTCTTGTTCAGCCCAGCACTCAATGAAATCAATAAACGCAACGATAAAACAAAAACCCACGATAAGTCCAATGCTCAACGGATAGCGCATTATTTTGAGTGCTGGATCTGGATTCTCGCCTGTCTGGGTTTCGGGATCGGGATTATCCACTACCCGACGGTGGCATTTGCCGCTGCCCGGCGCGGCCTGTTGACCTGGTGGGAGATCGTGCTGCCCAGCCTGATGCCCTTTTTTATCGTGAGCGAACTGCTGATGGGCTTAGGTTTCGTTGCCCTGTTCGGCGCCCTGCTGGAACCGGTCATGCGCCCGTTATTCAATCTCCCGGGCAGCGCCGGCTTTGTTATCGCAGTGAGCTACACCTCCGGTTTTCCGCTCTGCGCCGTGCTCACCTCCCGCATCCGGAGCGATCATCTCTGCACCCGGAACGAGGGCGAGAGGCTGCTGGCTTTTACCAGCAACGCCAGTCCATTGTTCATGCTGGGGGCGGTCAGCGTCGGCATGTACAGAAATCCGGCGCTCGGGCCTTTAATCGCCGGCATCCACTATCTCTCCAATCTCCTGTGCGGAATACTGCTCCGATTTACGTCACAGCCGCCTTTCGGCCTGAAACCGGACGAGCGCCTCAAACAGGGCCTGGCGCCAAGGGTGGGTCCATTGCTGCGGGTTTCCCGTCTGGAAAAGCAGAACTTCGGGTCTCTGTTGGGTGAAACCATACAGAAAACCAGCATCACTTTGCTGACAATCGGAGGGTTTATCACGATCTTCTCGGTGCTGATCGGGATCATGGAGGCGGCGGGCTTCTTCAACGCGCTCATCACTGCGCTGGCACCGGTTGCGCAACTGTTCCACATCGATGCGAGTCTCTTGAGAGCGCTGATGTACGGCCTTTTTGAAATCACCATCGGTATCAACGAGGCGAGCAAGAGTTCGGGCAGCTTCGTCCAGCAGTTGTTGGTGATCGAAGTGCTGCTGGCATGGAACGGGCTTGCGGTGCAGGCCCAGGTGGCAGGAATGATGGTGGGGAGCGACCTGCGCCTCTGGCTCTACCTGTTGACCAGGTGCCTGCAGGCGCCTATAGCGGTTCTAATGGTCTACCTGGTGACCCTGCTGCCGGTCCGGGATTACCTGACGTACCCGGCACTGGCAACGGGGCCTGCGGCGTCCTGGTTTCCCTGGGTATCCGGAGCATGCGTGCCGGCAGGAATTGTCCTGGCGCTGTTTACCGGATACACACTCAAAAAATGGTGGGTCCGTCTGAAAAATATCATCATCATCCGTTGACTGCCGGCTACCGGTCTCTCTTCAGTTGGCCCAGCTCTTCCCGGCCGCTGCGGATCATGGCCAGGTTCTGCTCGAGGTTTGCCTCCAGGTTGCTCATGATGTCATCGGCGTACCGGGTGGCGTTGTTCTTGATCTCATAAGCTACTCGCCGGCTCTGGGCCACAATCTCTTCAGCAGCCGCCTCGGCGCGCTTGACCACCTCGCTATCCCCGATCATACCGTCGATCCGCTGGTTGGTCTCTGCCAAGATGCGCTCCACATCCACCCGGGCGTCCTCCATCAGGTGTTCCCGGTCCTTGACCATCAGCTTTGCCTGGCGGAGCTCCTCCGGAAGCAGCGCCCTGATCCGGTCGATGTAATCCAACAACGCTTCTTCACCCACCAAAACCTTGTCGGTCATCGGCACGCGCCTGCAGCTTTGAATGTGCTCTTCCAGTTCTTCCAACAGTTTGAATACATCCTTGGACATATCCACAGGCTCCCCCCTCACTTCTGAAAGTTCGATGTTCGAAGCGCGCCCGCAAGCGGGCACCCGTTCGATTATTTCCACGTCTGGATGAGTCTGCTCGGTTGTCGACCCTCTCGACGTTGGAAGTTCGGCATTCGATGTTCGATTTTCTTCGATGTCCGAAGCTAGGTGTTCGATTAGCTTTCCCTTTGAATCTCGAACCTCTAACCTCGAAACATCATTACTCATCACACAAGCCATGCAAGGCGAATCGCTCTTTAAGATGCCGGGCCACCTGCTCCGAGACCAGCCCGCCGATATCGCCCCCGAGGCTGGCAACTTCCTTGACGATGCTCGAACTCAGGTACGAGTATTTGGGTTGAGCCACCAGAAAGACTGTCTCTATCTCCGGACCGAGTTTCCGGTTCATCAATGCCATCTGAAACTCGTTCTCGAAATCGGAGATAGCACGTAGGCCCCGTACGACGATCCGGGCATTTTTCTGCTTCACAAATTCGGTCAGCAAACCTTTGAAGCAGTTTACCTCAATGTTCGGAAGCCGGGCCGACTCCCGGGCGATCATCTCCACCCGCTCTTCCATGGTGAAAAGGGGTTGTTTGCCCGGGTTGAGACAGACGGCCACGATCACCCGGTCAAAGACTGCAGCCGCCCTTTCGATGATATCCAGGTGCCCATAAGTGATCGGGTCGAAACTGCCCGGATAGACAGCTATGGCCATGTCAATGTCCTCCCTGGATTACTTTTGTTCTCCCCGGCCAGGGAAAAATCTCAGCACGCTATCCCCGTAAGTCCTGGTCTTGATTGGGGCGATCCCCGCCGCAGCCTGTTCTCCTATATAACTGCGCGTGACGATCAATCCGTCAGGCGCCATCAGTTCAAGCCGCAACAACATGTCCAGAGTCGGGGCCACCAGGCCCTTCCTGAAAGGAGGGTCGATGAAGGCCAGGTTGAACCCGGGTCCATCCCTTTGCAACCGAGCCAGAGCCTGCAAAGCATCTCCTACATAGATCCGCCCCTGTGGGGTAAATCCGGTAACATCCAGGTTGTCCCTGATCAGGGCGGCTGTAAGTGGGTCTTTCTCTATAAACAGCGCCTGCCTGGCCCCCCGGCTTAAGGCTTCGATGCCGATGCTTCCACTGCCGGCGAAAAGGTCGAGGAAAAGAGTGTCCCTTACCCTCAAGGCCAGCATATCAAAGAGGGCCTCTTTGATGAAGTCCGTTACCGGCCGGAGGTTCATCGTCTTTCTGGTTTTCAGCCTCCTGCCTTTCGCAATGCCGCTGATTACCCGCAGTCCGCTCAACAAAATCTTGCTCCCACTCGGAAAAGCTCTTAAGAATTATAGAAAACTTGGCTTGCGCCGAGCTCTAGCGCAGGCGGAATTTCATCCAAATAAGTATAACATAAAGAACCTGAAAATGCCTATTAGATTAGGAATTTAGATTATTTTAAGTGATTTTTTGGGCTGCCACAATGTAATATATTACCATTATGTTTTTTGTATAAATAAATGCGGTTTGTACAGAATAGGTAATGGCTAAAGGGTCTTCATGGGAAAGGAACTTGATACCAGACCTGCAAAGACGCAGCAAGGATTACAGCTAACCTTTCTCGTGAGCTCTTCCTCCAGTTTCTCCTCTCCCACGCCATTGAGTGCGTCTTTACTTCGGTGAGCGCACTCAGTGGCGACGCTAAACCGAACCATAAGCAGCCGGCTGCTTATGGTTTTTTTATTTCCGGAGCCAGCAGCCTGGCCCCAAACCCGCGCTCCTGCAATATTCCCCTAATCTTCTGCAGCGCTTCCTTGATGCCGTTGATTGTTGCTTCCAGGCTTATACCGGTGCTGGAGATACGTATGCCAGTCCGGCGCAGGAGGTACTGGCGTCCCTGTTCCAGGTTCTGCAGTTCACCCCTCAGCCGGTCCAGTTCTTTCATCAGGTCTTCACTGTTCATACGGGAATAGCGCCTATCTTTTGACATCAGTCTTCCGTGTTACTCCTTCATCCTGGTTCATGCCATAAGTTTATCATGAAATCCTCATCAACGCTAAATGACTTGCGACACAAGGGGCATATAAAGCGCAACCTCAGCTTTTAATTGTCTGGACACCCGTGTTTATGTTAAAATCAACCTAATAAAGCTCCTTCTTTCCCCAATCCACATCAATGCAACTGACTCTTCGTCAACTCCTTTTCACTTGCCCTGATTCCCTTGTCGCTCTGTAGGTTCACCTTAAAAAATTAAACCAGGGAGTGATGATAATGGATATATATCCCTGAGCACCGTGACGATGACCTGTGCGCTGATTGCGGCGGCAAATGCTGCCTGATCTACGGCCCGTCTCAAAACCTGAAGCGGCAGAGACTGCATGAGGATGAAAAACATCTCTTTGGCGGTGGTCACTATCTGGAATATGGCGTTGACCCGTTGTCCGAGAAGATACACCCGCATGCCTGTGAATACCTGGGATTGAATGGATGTATCATTCCCTGGGAAAGACGGCCGCCGATCTGTAAAAATTACCGCTGCGGCATATGGCGCGATCTGACCAATAGGCAAAAAAAGTCCGGCAGTCGCCATCTGCCGGTTAAAGAAAAGTGACAATAAGTTTAACAAAAAAACTCCCGCCCCATTAGAGGCCGGAGTAAAAAAACATTATCTATCAATGCTATCTTCTACCTGGGAAGGTACAACACGCCGTGCTTCCGGGCAGGTCTCCTGGCTCATGGCTCATTGCCCCGGCGCTGCCTTCCCGGATCAACTCCAGTGGCACGTTAGCGCTGGCTACCATTTACAGTGGCCGGACCCGCTCAGGTTTTTCACCTGATTCCCTTTTCCCGAATGCGACTATTCAGTTCTACTTTAACTTATCATAAGCTTTCCGGTAAATCCAGATCTTTATACCTGAACCTGTTCCAGGATAACCTTGTGGTCGACCAGATTCAACTCCTTGATGTGCGCCTTGATCATCTTGCGCTGGCCAAAGATATTCTCCAGCACCAGGCCATCCTCATAGGGCAGCACGCTGTCCACATTCTCCATAAAGAGCTCATCCTTGTCATCCTTGCGCACATAGGCATGTGCTTCGCACACCGGCGACACCCCCATTTATTTTGACTAAATTTTAAGCGGTTGATCTTCCATCCGATTAGGCATGATCCTGGTTTACCTCAGTCCTATTATAACATCAGGCTACCAACTGTTGCAGGTCTTCCCATCATTGAGGTTCGTTTTTCGAAGTTGACACCTGATCGTAAAGCTCCTTGATCTTCTTGAAATCCTCCCACACCGGCTTCTTCTTGTTGGCATCCCTCAAAATGGCCGCAGGATGAAAGGTCGGGACGATCTTGATACCGCCCTTTTCATAGACATTGCCCCGAACCACGGTAATCTTGGCATCATTATGAACCAGGTATTGGGTGGACAACGCCCCCAGACAGACGATCAGGCGCGGCTGGATCAGTTCGATCTGCCTAACCAGGTAGACAAAGCACGCCTCCGCCTCATCCTTCTTGGGGATGCGGTTGCCCGGAGGACGGCACTTGGCGATGTTGGTGATGTAGACATCGCTGCGCTGAAGCCCCACCGACTCCATGATCTTCTCCAATAGTTGTCCCGCAGCGCCGACAAAGGGTTTCCCCAGGCGGTCCTCGTCGACCCCCGGGGCCTCTCCGACAAACATCAACCTGGCATCCGGGGCACCGTCCCCGAACACCACACCGCGGGCATTATCCCTCAAACTGCAGCGGTGGCACTGCAGGCAATGCTGCTGCAGGTTGGCGAGGTCATCATATTGGTCGAGCAACGGCAGCCATTTCACTATATAAAATAACCTCCTGCTCCAATCAAGATTAACCGATGGCGTAGCCGCTCTGAAGCCAAGACCCAGTTGAATATATTATACTTCTTCAGACTGCCGAAAAAAACCTTGAAAATCGTATAAAAAGTTTGGCCCCTGGTTAATATTAGAGATGACAGGAAGCACGTACTATTTTATTTTTCGGGGAGCGCAAATAACCATGGTCAATCTGGACCTGGCAGTGGAAGCCAGGGATCTGGTCAGAGGAACCACCGGGAAGGAAATACCCGGCGTCTCCGAACAGAAACAGGATTTCCCATACGGCGCCGTCACCATCATCAAGATTCTCGATGAGCGTGCGGAATCGGTGATTGGCAAGCCGAAGGGAACTTACATCACCATCGAGGCCCCGGATCTCCGGCTCAAGGCGCCCGAAGTCCAGTCCAGCGTTGCCGATGTGCTGGCGCAGCACCTGCGCAGCCTGTTAAAGACATCCAAAACAGCAACCGTTTTAATCATCGGACTGGGCAACTGGCAGGCAACACCGGACGCCTTGGGACCCACAGTGGTGAAATACTCCCTGATCACGCGCCACCTGCACAAACTCATGCCTGAGATGGTAGAGCACTACAGTTCAGTCTGCGCCTTTGCACCGGGCGTGTTGGGCATCACCGGCATCGAGACCGCCGAGATCATTCAGGGGATCGTGGAAAAAGTCAAGCCGGAAGCGATCATTGCGGTTGATGCCCTGGCGGCGACAAGGATCGCCAGGTTGGGGACCACGATCCAGATCGGTGACACCGGCATCTCGCCCGGATCCGGCGTCAACAACAACAGGACCGGAGTCAACCAACAGACCATGGGCGTTCCCGTCATCGCCATCGGGGTGCCTACCGTTGTCAATGCCGGCGTGATCATGCAGTCCGCACTTGAGAGTTATCAATCCAAGCTCTCGCAAGGCAGCCGGCTGAGTCCGGTTCTCTCCAAGGAAGTGCTCAGGGATCTCCTGAAACCATTCGAGGGTTCGCTGATCGTCACGCCGAGAGAAATCGACGACCTGATCCTGAATGCCGGCCGGACTGTTACCAGGGGGATCACCCTGGCCTTGCACCCGGAAGCGGATAAAGAGGAGATCGAGGCGTTAATGTGTTAAAAGTTAAAGCGGACCGCAGAGTCCGCTTTAATCGGCAATCACTAGACGAGACATGGTTGTTACTTCGCCGCAATGCTATTCTGGTATTGACTCCAGACTTTCCGAGTCATCTCCCCACCGATAGAACCATTGTCACGGGATGAGATGTTGCCCTTGTACCCCTGGTTGTAATCAACTCCCACTTGACCGGCGATCTCGAACTTGAGCTGATCCATAGCCTTTCTTGCATTGGGGTTCAGAATGGTGTTACGAGCCATTAGTATGCACCTCCTTTCATCCTTAATACTTGCGACAACTACCGAACCACCACCTGGTTTCGAAGAAGAAGGTGTTACCGTGCCGCAATGCTATTCTGGTACTGCTCCCAGACCTTACGGGTCATGTTCCCACCGACATAACCGTTGTCACGGGATGGAAGGTCACCCTTGTAAGCCTGGTTGTAGTCGACCCCAACCGAGTTCGCAACTTCCATCTTGAACTGATCCATGGCCTTCCTTGCATTCGGGTTCAGGATAGTGTTTCGAGCCACCTGGTACGCACCTCCTTTCGTTGGACGCTTGACGTCGCTTTTTTATTTTGTTCAGGTTCTACATATAGTTTGATTAAAAGTCGCCTAAAGATACTAGTAAGATGACGCCAAAATTCATAATAATTTGAAGACATAATGATAAAAACTATGATTTGCGCCATATTTACGATATTTCCAATATAAGTTACAATCTAAACTAGATACCAAAAAAGCCTCGATTATAAAGAATCGAGGCATCCTGTAGAATTATTCATCATTTATACTCTATTTTTCAAAACTTCAAGCCATAGATCAAGCTGGGAAAACGGAATCCGATCTCCTGCATTATAGTATCATTGACATGCCCTATGTACCTGGCAGCATATGACCTGGATGTTTCCATCAAATAAGCGTCTTTAAAGATATCGACGACACGAAAATCCGACAGGCCATGCTGCTTGACACCCATCAACTCCCCCGGGCCCCTGATGGCTAGGTCGCGTTCAGCAATCTTGAACCCATCCTGGTGCTTTACCAGGGTCTTGACACGGTCCCGGGCTTCATCGGTCTGGGGATTGCCGATCAGGATGCAGTAGCCCGCAGCCTTGCCGCGGCCTACCCGGCCGCGCAGTTGGTGCAACTGTGACAGGCCAAACCGCTCGACGCCCTCGACGATCATCAGCGAGGCATTGGCAACGTCAACCCCCACCTCGATCACCGTTGTGGCAACCAGGATGTTGATGTCCCCGGCCCTGAATTCCTCCATGACCCGCGCCTTCTCTTCCAGCTTCAGCCTGCCGTGCAAGAGCCCCACGTTGTACTCCGGAAACTCCTCCTGCAGCTCGGAAGCCCGGTTTGCCGCAGCCTCCATCTCCAGTTTCTCTGATTCTTCGATCAGGGGACAGACCACGTAGGCTTGCCGTCCGGCATCCAATTCCTGGCGCAGGAACCGGTATGCCCTCTGCTTTTCCCTGTCCGGGAGAAAATAGGTCTTGACTCCCTGCCTCCCGGGCGGCAGTTGGTCGATCACCGACAGGTCGAGGTCGCCGTAGAGAGTGAGCGTGAGGCTGCGCGGGATGGGGGTGGCACTCATCACCAGCACGTCAGCCTGGGGGGCCTTGGATTGCAGGATATCTCGCTGCCGGACACCGAAGCGGTGCTGCTCATCGATGACAATCAACCCCAGGTTGTTAAAAACGACCCCTTCCTCCAGGAGGGCATGAGTGCCCACCACAATGTCAATCTGCCCATTTTTTAACGCATCCAGGGTCTCCTCCCGATGGCGTTTGCTGTCTCCCCCCGTCAGCGCCGCCGCCTGCACCCCCAGGCGTTCGGCTGGGCCCTTCAATCCCAGGTAGTGTTGCACCGCCAGGACCTCGGTGGGGGCCATCAGCGCCCCCTGGTATCCCGCCGCCACTGCATATAAAAGGGCGTACAGGGCGACTACTGTTTTTCCGCACCCCACATCCCCCTGTACCAGCCGGTACATGCGGCGCGGGGCGGCCAGATCGCTTCTGATCTCGCCGAGCACCCGCTGCTGGGCCGATGTCAGGGGGAAGGGCAGGCCTCTGACAAAGGTCTCCGCCAGGTCGGACTTGGGCCTACGCCCCACCCCCCGATGCTGGATGGTGTCCTGGATCCTCCCCAATCCCAGTCCAAATAAGAAAAGCTCTTCAAAAGCCAGCCTTTCCCGGGCTTTGGCCAGAGCTTCAAAATTGCCGGGGAAATGCACCTGCCTCAAGCTCTCCGCCAGGGACGGCAGGTGAAGCTCGACCGCCACCTGCGGTGGTAGCAGGTCCTTCGCCCAGCAGGCATATTGTTTGACAAGCTTGTACATGAGCCGCCTCAGGGTGCGCTGGCTCAAATCCTCAGTGGCGCTGTAAAAGGGCACAATCCGCCCCACGTGGACCGCATCTTCGGGATTACCGATCTCGTAATCGGCGACGGTGATCTCGTTACCGAACAGGCCGCCGTCGATTCTGCCGGTCACCGTTACCGGCAAGCCGCGGCGCAGAGACCGCGTTAAAAAGGGCTGGTTGAACCACAGAGCAGTGAGCGGCCCGCCACCGGTTCTGATCTCGGCCCTCACCACAGACAACCCCCGGCGGGTGGCCGTTGTTTCCGTCCTGGTGATGATTCCCCAAACAGTAGCGTTCTCGCCCGGTTTCAACTCGCCTGACTGATTGAGGCGCCGGTCCTCGTAGCGCCGCGGTAAGTAATAGAGGACGTCGAACAGAGTCCCGATCCCCAGTTTCCCGAGCAGCTTTGCCCGGGCCTCCCCCACTTGCGGCAAGCTGCCGGCGGGAACGGCGCCAAGCTGGCAGGCAGTCAGTTGTTTTACTGTAGCAGTACCCCTGGACATCGGCTATTCGACGCTGATCAGGAAAAAGTAGACCGGTTGCCCCCCGTATTGAAGCTCTACTTCAATCTGCGGGTGGCTGCTGCGAATCAGTGCGGCAACCCGGCCAGCCTCTTCCGGCAGCACTTCCTGTCCTGTCAACAGCGTCACCAGTTCGTCATGCTCATCCAACATCCGGTCGACCGTCGCCAGCAGCACCTGTTCCAGCGAGGCGCCTACCGCCACAATGTCCTCCTGCCAGAGACCGATCAACTCGCCCTGCTTGATTTCCATATCCTTGACAACCGCATCGCGCACTGCGTAGGTCACTTCCGCGGTCTTTACCCGGCTTGCAGCCTGCTCCATTTTCCCAATGTTGGCAGTCATGTCCAGGGATGGATTGAAGGCGAGAATGGCCGAGATCCCGGCCTGAATGCTGGTGGTAGGAAGGATCACCACGCTGCGGGAGACCAGTTTTCCAGCCTGCCCGGCGGCCATGATCAGGTTCTTGTTGTTGGGCAGGATCAGCACCTGCTCATTTGGCATCGCTTCAATCGCCCTGACAAACTCTTCCACCGACGGGTTCATGGTCTGCCCGCCGGCGACGATCTGCACCGCTCCCAGGCTCCGAAAGATCTCCTCGATTCCCTCACCGGCAGCCACCGCCAATACCCCGATCTCCCGGGAGGCGCCCGCTTTGCCGGTGGTTGAGGCCACATCCGGCTTCAGAGCTGCATCATTGCCATGCGCTTGCTGCCACTGGTCGCGCATGTTGCTGACCTGTATATTATGCAGCGTCCCAAACTGCAGGCAATGCTCCAGCACCTGTCCGGGATGATTGGAATGCACATGGATCTTGATCACGTCATCGGTGTTGGCAACGATCAGACTCCCGCCATACTCCTGGAGGGTGAGGCGCAGTTGTCCCACGCAGGCGGGATCACCCCGCAGCAGAAATTCAACGCAGTATATATAGACAAAATCTTCATCGTTATCCAGAACAGTGCCCTGTAATTGTGATGTGAGGGGTCGCTCCCGGCGGGTGCTCTCTGGGCGCGGATCCGGCGCCGCCGCTTCAGCGGGCGCTTGAGAGGCGAGATTCTCGTTGGCGCTGGCTCTGCCAATGACTTCATCACCACTGAGGTGTGCATCCGCCACTTCCCGTGCCGTACCGGAGTTGTCGCTTTGCACATCACAGTTGGCGGGCGTGCTTTCAGATCCACCGTGCCCCACCGGGGTACCCGTTTTAGCGGGCCGGGTACCCGGAACCGTCTCAGGCGCCCGTTCACGCCTCGCACTTCTCAATTTGCCCAGTTCCACCAAGCCTCCCTCCAGAAGGAACATCAGGCCCTTGCCCCCGGCGTCTACCACGCCGGCCTTTTTTAGAACCGGAAGCAATTCCGGTGTCAACTGCAGCGTCTCATTTCCCTTCTGCACTGCAAACAATAGCGCCTGCACCAGATCGGACTCCGTCTTAACGGCCTCGCCCAGGCCCTGAGAGAAACCCCTGGCTACTGTCAACATTGTTCCCTCAACCGGCTTCATCACTGCATGATAGGCCGTCAACACCGCCATCTGCCAGGCCCTGGCAAACTGGGCCATGGTGATCTTCTCGCTGCCTTTGACAGCGTCGGCAAAGCCACGGATCAACTGAGATAAAATAACACCGGAATTTCCCCGGGCACCCATCAGGGAGCCCTTCGCCAGCGCTTCGCTGACGGCGTTCAAGCTGAGAGCTTTTACCTGCTGCAGCTCCCGAACTGCTGCCTGCATCGTCAGGTACATATTGCGACCGGTATCGCCATCGGGTACCGGAAAGACATTCAGCCTGTCAATCTCTTGTTGGTGCTCGGCAAGGGAGGCCAGACCACCTTCAAAAAGCACCTTTACCTGTTCTCCAGTCACACCCTCCAGGACCAATCACCCTTTCGTTCTCAACAATTACTGAAATAATCTGACTCCCGCCACGTTGATATTGATTGCTGCAGGGCGCAGGCCCGTCATTTTTTCGATCTCGTACTGGACCGTCTCCATGATGCTGGAGGCGACCTCGGCGATCCTGACACCGTAGCACATGATGACATACAGATCGATCTTCACTTCATCGCCCTCCAGGTTGACATCAACACCCTGACTCAGGGCATCCCGGCCGAGGATCTCCGATACTCCCTGGCGCCACCCCATGGGGACCATGCCAACAATGCCATAGCAACGAACTGCAGCCGCTCCTGCAATCATTGCCAGGGCCTCACTGGAAATCTCGATGCTGCCATACTCGGTTTTGGTCTTTTGACCCATAATTAAGCCTCCCTTACGCGGAGTATGACTTTATATCAATTATATGCCAAACATTCGGCGGCAACAAGAAATTTGGTTGTCCGCCGTAAAAGGAGTGTCCGTTTTTCTTGCCAGCGCCGGACCTTTTTGTTAAAATAGTCTTTGTGATAGAGGAAAGGCCGTGCCCGGCGGTGCCTTCTGGGGAAAGGCACGGCACAACGATGTTCCCCGGCGCTTAATTCACCTCAGTATAAGTTGCAGCCGGTTTGATTGTGTTAAGTATTGCACATTTTTTTCGTTGAGACGCCGGGTCACAATCAAGGAAGGGGGAAGTTGCATGGCAGTATGCGCTTATTGCGGCAAGGGAGTCAGGATCGGCATGCAGGTCAGCCACAGCCATATCCGCACCAAAAGATCCTGGGCGCCCAACCTGCAACCTATCAGAACTGTTGTCAACGGCAAACCGGAGCGCCTGATGGTCTGCACCCGCTGCCTGAAAGCGGGCAAAGTCAAGCGCGCCTAATGGTCGTTGATCGTTGGATGCAGGTTATTCTGCATGTAATTCATTAAATACCAACGCTATTGATCTTTTTTCCAATAGCTGCCAACCACAAACCACCTAAATCAGGCTCGCCTCGGCCAGGACCTGTCTTGTTCGCCACGATGACTAGCCGCTCTAATGCCCCCGCTTCTTTGAAGCGGTGGGATAAGAGCGGCTACGTCCCCGGCGTGAACGATCAGTTCGACGCCCTCGAAGAGATCCAGCGCCTCGACCCAGTCGTTGACAGAACCGTGGGTATCGCTGATAATCCCGATCCGCATGTCAATCTTCCCGTGGCTGCTTGTCCTGGGTCGCTCCGCCCGCCTGCAACTCCCGCAGCAGGTTGGCCATCTCCAGAGCGGACAAGGCGGCATCGGCGCCCTTGTTGCCTGCCTTGGTACCGGCGCGCTCGATCGCCTGCTCCAGAGTGTCGGCCGTGATCAGGCCGTAGATGATGGGCAGGCCCTTATCCAGACCGATCTGGGCGATCCCCTTGGTGACCTCGCTGGCAATAAACTCGAAGTGGGGCGTTGCCCCCCTGATGAGGGTGCCCAGGCAGATCACCGCGTCATAACTCCGTGCTGCCATTTTTTTGGCCGCCAGGGGGATTTCAAAGGCGCCGGGCACCCAGGCGATCTCAATGGCGCCCTCATCCACTCCGTGCCGCAGCAGGGCATCCATCGCACCGCTCAACAGGCGGCTGGTGATGAAGTCATTGAATCTTGCCACGACTATCCCGAACCGCATCCCCTGACCGATCAACTTACCTTCATACGTCTTTGCCATAGCTCGCCTCTCCTTCTATTTTCACAGATGGCTACCCGCTCTAATACCCCCGCTTCTTCGAAGCGGTGGGATAAGAGCGGCTACGCAACTGTATCAACTGGGTCTTGGCTTCAGTGGCCCCCACTGAAGCCAAGACCCAGTTGAATCCTATTTTCCCAGGGCCAGCAGGTGACCCATCTTCTCCTTCTTGGTCTGCAAGTAACGCCTGTTCTCCTGCACCGGAGGGATCTCGATCGGCACCCGCTCTACAATCTCCAGTCCATATCCCTCCAGGCCGGCAATTTTCCGGGGGTTGTTGGTCAACAGCCGGATCTTGTGCAGTCCCAGATCGACGAGGATCTGTGCCCCAAAGCCGTAATCCCGCAGGTCCGGAGGAAAACCGAGCAACTCGTTGGCTTCAACGGTATCGCACCCCTGGTCCTGGAGGCCGTAGGCACGGATCTTATTGGGCAATCCGATTCCCCGGCCCTCCTGTCGCATGTAGAGGATGACGCCGGCACCCTCGTCGGCGATCATGCGCATCGCCTGGGCCAACTGCTGACCGCAGTCGCAGCGCAGTGAACCGAAGACATCGCCGGTGAGGCACTCCGAATGCACCCTGGTCAAGGTCGGGCGCGCCGGGTCGAGGTCGCCCCTGATCAGAGCTAGGTGGCAGTTGTGGTCGAGGATGGTCTCGTAGGCCACTGCCTGAAAATCGCCGTACTTGGTGGGCAGATGTGTCGTTGCCACCCGGCAGATCAGTTTCTCGGTGCGGCGGCGGTATTCGATCAGGTCGGCGACGGTGATGATCTTCAGGTCGTACTTTTGGGAGAACTCCAGCAATTGTGGAACACGTGCCATGGTGCCGTCGTCGTTCATGATCTCGCAGCAAACCCCGGCCGGATAGAGGCCGGCCAGCCGCGCCAGGTCAACCGTGGTCTCGGTGTGTCCGGCCCTCCTCAGCACGCAGCCTTTTTTGGCCCGCAGCGGAAAGATATGCCCCGGGCGACGCAAGTCTGCAGGCTTGGCGGCAGGGTCGATGATCGTCCTGACGGTCAGGGCGCGTTCGAAGGCGGAAATCCCTGTAGTCGCCGTGGCCGCGTCCACCGAAACGGTAAAGGCCGTCTCCAGGCTCTCGGTGTTCTGTTCGACCATCTGCTGGATCTTCAACTCATCCAGGCGCTCCCCGGTCAAGGGCATGCAGATCAGGCCTTTTGCATAGGTGGCCATGAAGTTGATGGCCTCGGGGGTGGCTTTCTCTGCGGCAATGATCAGGTCGCCCTCGTTCTCCCGGTCCTCATCATCCACCACGATGACCATCCGGCCTGCCCGGATCTCCTCGATCGCTTCCTCTACCGCATGAAACTCGCCGGTTCTCATGACAGCTTCCCCTCCATAATGTGCGAATATAAGCGTCGTCACGGTCGTTTACATAAAACCGTTCTCGACCAACAAGTCGGTGGTGATCCCCTTCTTTGGCTGAACGCCGGCTCGCTGCAACAGGCTGCTCACATACTTGCCAAGCAGGTCAGCTTCTATGTTCAGCAGGTCCCCGGTCTTCTTGCCGCCCAAGGTGGTGGTCTCCCTGGTGTGGGGGATCAGGCCGACCATCAGCGCCCCCTCTTTCAAAGCGGCGATGGTCAGGCTCACCCCATCCAGGGTTACCGAACCCTGAGGGATCAGGCATTGCTCCAACTCCCCGGGCGCGGCCACCCACATCTCGGTGGCAATACCCTTATCCTGCAGGCTCAGGATAACGCCGGCAGCATCCACGTGGCCGGCGACCAGGTGTCCGCCCAGTCTGTCCCCCATTGCCAGCGCCCGCTCCAAGTTTACCCGGGACCCCGCCTGCAAGCGCCCGAGGTTAGTCTTCCGCAGGGTTTCGTACATCACGTCAACGGTAAAACTACCGGCTGAAAACCCGGTCACCGTCAGGCAGGCGCCGTTCACGGCGATGCTGTCCCCCAGCCTGATGCCGTCCAAGACCCTGGCCGCCTCAACTGTCAGGGCGGCCGAAGACTGCCCTGACACCAGGTTCCTGATCACTCCCGTCTCTTCAACAATACCCGTGAACATCCCGCTCTCATCCCCATCCAAAACAGAAGCCAGAGGCAAGAAGTCTGATGTCAAAAAAAGATCTGGGCGGGGGTCAGCTTTCTGCCTCTAACATCCGATTTTTATATTTTTCAGCCGTCATCCCTCGTTCATGATTCACTTATTTATCTTCCGGCCTCCGACCTCTGCTCGGGGTATCCTGTGATCATCAGGTCGGCGCCTATTTTTTGGCACTCCAGTGCTGTGAGCTGCAACGCCTCGGCCAGGGTTGCCGCCCCCGCCCCCCCGAAGGGACCGGGGGCGCTGTTGCCGCCGATAATCCCGGGGGCGACAAAGAAGATAAACTTGTCGACGGCTCGCGCTTTGAGAAAGTTGGCATTCAGGAGACTGCCGCCTTCCAGGAGCAGGCTGACCAACTCCCGTCTCCCCATCTCCCGCAGTAGCGCCTGGATGTCTACCAGGCCATCAACTCCCGGCAGCTCCCAGACTTCCACCCCCCGTTCCATCAGCATCTCTTTCTTGCCGGGCGGGCATTGCCCCTCTACCACGGCCACTGCCGCCGGGTAATCCCGCGCCGTCTGCACCAACTGAGACTCCAGGGGGATTCTGAGGCTGCTGTCGGCGACCACCCGCAGCGGCTTCTTTTCAGCGCCCGGCAGCCTGACCGTCAGCAGGGGGTCATCCGCCAGCACCGTCCCTATTCCCACCAGCACGGCATCATTCTCTGCTCGAACATGCTGCGCCAGGTTGCGGGATTCAGGACCGGTGATCCACTTGGAATCTCCCGATCTGGTGGCGATCTTGCCGTCCAGGCTCATTCCGGCCTTGAGGGTGACAAAGGGTTGCCTGGCTACGATGTACTTGAAAAAAGCCTCGTTGAGGCGCCTGGCCTCGGCATCCAGTACTCCGGACCGCACTTCCAAGCCTGCCTGCTGCAAGGCCTGCAGGCCATTTCCCGCCATCAGCGGGTTTGGGTCCGGGGTGGCCGCGACCACCCTCTTGATGGCCGCTCTGATAATCGCCTCGGTGCATGGCGGTGTCCGTCCAAAGTGGCAGCAGGGCTCCAGAGAAACGTACAGGGTCGCCCCCCTGGCCCGTAACCCGGCTTGCCTGAGGGCGAGGATTTCAGCATGGGGCATGCCCGCTTTATGGTGGTAACCCTCTCCCAGGACTGTTCCGTCGCTGACGACGACCGCCCCCACCATGGGATTGGGGCTGGTCTTCCCCTTCGCCAGCGCTGCCAGCTCCAACGCCCGGGCTATAAAGGCATGATCTTGATCCACGGCGCCGCCTCCATCTCCCAAGCTAACAACAGCCACCTGCGCCCATTATTATAAAACAAAAAACCCACCACCTGGGAGGCGAGGGTTGATCAAGACCAGCACAAAGCCAGCATGAACAAGAGCGCCACTCTCCCATCCAGACTCTACTGTCGGCTCCGGATTCCCACCGGATCAGCCCTGCGCCTGCATCGTTTCACCGATCGCCGGTCCCGGGTTCGCGGGCTCATCCTCCTGAAGAGGCATCACCGCCGGTGCGGGAATCTCACCCGCCCCCCGAGGAACTTCACAAATTTCATTTTACACCCATTAATATTGAGCGTCAAGAAAAGTGTTCTACCAACTTCCTGTATTCTTGCAGGGTCGCGGCCGCGTCCCCTGACCCGAACAGGGCGGAGCCGATGACGAGATGATTGGCGCCGGCAGTTGCAACCGCCTCCACGTTGGCCTTGTTGATGCCGCCGTCCACCTGCAGGTCCGGCCGCCGATCGCTGGCGTCGAGCATGCTGCGCAGAGCCCGAATCTTATCATACATCCCGGCGATGAACTCCTGCCCTCCCCATCCGGGGCTAACCGTCATCAACAGCACCAGGTCCACCTGGTCAAGGACATACTCCACGGCAGTCAACGGCGTGGCCGGGTTCAAGGCCACCCCCGCCTTCAGGCCGAGGGCCTTCACGGCTTCAACGGTGCGATAGAGGTGCGGGCAGGTCTCGGCGTGCACGGTGATACTGTCGCTCCCGGCCGCGGCGAAAGCCTCCAACAGGCAATCCGGGTGGTTTACCATGAGGTGGGCGTCGAAGGGCAGCCCGGTGGTCTTGCGAAGGGCTGCCACCACCGGCGGCCCGAAGGTCAGGTTGGGAACAAAGTGGCCGTCCATGATATCCAGGTGCAGGGAGTCGGCGCCCCCCTGTTCCAGGAGACGCACCTGGTCGGCCAGCCGGCTAAAATCAGCGTTCAGGATAGATGGCGCAATCTTGATCCTCACGAGTAGGTCCTCTCCTTCACCACAGATGACTACC
>PKYJ01000061.1 GCA_003132605.1 Peptococcaceae bacterium
CCCCTCCCGGCTGCCTCACTCTCGATGTTAGAAGTTTGACTTAGCCTTTCCTCGAACCTTGAATATACCCTACTTGTGAGTACCTGCCTGTCTGGCCCGGGAATCCTCCGACGGCGGTCCGGGAAGGCGCTGCCGCGGCAGCAGTCCGACCCTGTTGGCCAGGAACAGCACCACGACGCACAACAGGAAAAGCACGATCAGCCCCTGGCCGGTTTTCAGAAAGGTCAGCAGCACGGCACTGCCGCCCAGGAGCAGGTTGACGCCATAAATCGACAGCACCGTCTGTCTGTGGGTCAGGCCCAGGTCCAGCAGGCGGTGGTGGATGTGTTCCCGGTCGGCGGTAAGAATGCTCTGCCCCCGCATCAGCCGGCGGCTGATCGCCAGCAGCATGTCGAAGATGGGGATGCCCAGGATCAGGATCGGCAGGATCAGGGCGAAGACAACGGCCGACTTGGTCAGGCCGATGGCCGCCAGGGATGCCAAGGTGAATCCCAGGAACATGGAACCCGCATCCTTCATGAAGATCTTGGCCGGGTGCCAGTTGTGAGGCAGGAAACCCAGGGCGGATGCTCCCAGAAACAGCGCACAGATACCCACCGGCGCCACTCCCTGGCTGAAGGAGATATAAGCCACGATGCCCGCCGAGATGGCCGCGATCCCCGCCGCCAACCCGTCCAGGCCGTCCACCAGGTTGAGGGCGTTGGTGATGGCCACCAGCCAGACGATGGTCAGGGCAATGCTCATCAGGGGCCATAGCCTGATGAATCCTCCGAAGGGAATGAATACGAAATGCACTCTGATCCCGAAAGAGACCGCCACCGCTGCGGCCGCGATCTGCCCCGCCAACTTGGCGAGGGGGGGGATACTCTTCCAGTCGTCAATCATCCCCACCACCAGGACCACCAGGCCGCCGGCCAACAGCCCGATTACTTCATCCCGGCTGAGAGGCGATATGGCAACCAGGGGGGCCGCGGCCACCAGGGCAGCGGCAAAGCCCAGGAAGATCCCCAGGCCGCCCCAGCAGGGAACAGGATGCTGGTGTATCTTGCGCTGCCCGGGCTGGTCAATGGCGCCTGCGGCCACAGCCAGCTTCTTGACCAGTGGCGTCAACAGCAGGGGGATACCAAAGGCCAGCAGTATTCCTATTATTATCAGATGCAACCCCATGGCTCCTCCATCTCCCTCAAGAAAGAGCAAACAAAAACTCGCCCTCCGCGGCTACCTTATCGCCTACGAAGGCACGGGCCTGCGCCTTGCTGATATTGCCCTTGAACTTCAGGAACTCCACTTCGATCCGCAACTGGTCGCCGGGGCGTACCTGCTGCCGGAACCGGCACTTGTCGATCCCCACGAACAGGCCCAGCTTCCCGGCATTTGCGGGCAGCTTCAACAAAACCACCGCTCCCACCTGGGCAATGGCTTCCACGATCAGGACGCCCGGCATTACCGGATTCCCCGGAAAATGCCCCTGGAAGAAGGGCTCATTGACGGTGACGTTCTTGATCCCCACCGCCCGTCTGCCTTCCTCCAACTCGACGATCCGGTCGACCAGTAGGAAGGGGTAGCGATGTGGGATGATCTCCTGGATCTGGCGAGCACCAAGAATTTCTCGCTGTTCACTCATTACAGCCAGTTGCCGCCTCCTGTCGACGCCGACATAGTCGACATAATAAGTGGCTTGCCCTCATTAGACATCCTATGCTTGTCGCTTCGCCTTCGCAGGCTCGGCGCATGCCAAGATTTCCATATAAACCACCTTATTGTAGCACATTCTTGCCAGATTTAACATCCCGCGCGATCGCTCACCTATAATCTTACCGAGGGGATGTGTTTTGAGCATGTCGCTGAAGAGTCGCCGGGAATACTTGGGTATCTTCACTGTTCAATCGGGGAATTCTATATTTTTTGCCTGGCTCGCTTTTTCTTGCAAACACTCCCTGTAAAGCCTCGTCAACTGTTCTGTCATCACCCTGGCGTCAAACCGTTCGGCGGCGGTCCGGGCAGCCGCCTCGCCCATCCGCCGGGCCTCGTCCGGGTGCTCCAGCAGCCAGGAAATCCTTGCCGCCAAGACCCTGGGTTTACCGGGTTCCACCAGCAACCCGTTCTCCCGGTCCACCAGGATCTCCTTGATACCCCCGATGTTGCTAGCCACGCAGGGCTTGCCCATGCTCATGGCCTCCACCAGGCTCAGGGAGAAAGCCTCGCTCAGGGAAGGCAGCGCTACCACCGACATCCGGGCGAGCAGTTCGGGGATATCGTCCCGGAGGCCCAGGAACTCCACCCGCCTGGCGATCCCCAATTTCCAGGCGAAATCACGCAGGTCCTGCTGCAGGGAACCATCCCCCACGATCTGGAAGCGGCAGTCTCCGTACTGTTGCAGCAGGATCTGGGCCGCCTCCAGGAAGCAGCGGTGGCCCTTTTCCGGCTCAAGCCGGCCGACCAGGCCGATCACGGGTTCCTGATCAACAGGCGGCGCGCCGGTCGGCGGCGGCTGGAACTTGCTCAGATCGATCCCGTTGTAGATCAGGGCGATCTTGCGGTCCTCCACCCCCTGGCGGATCAGGTCCTCCCGGACCGCCTGGCTGACCGCCACCACCCGGTCACAGGTGTAACGGTCGACCAGGTTGAACAGCCTGGAGCGCGCCCCGGCACCCTCGGCCTCCAGCCGGTGCCTGGTATAGATCACGCAGGTCCCGCCGGACAACCTGGCGGCCAGCCGCCCGGCAAAGCTGGCGTGGGTATGCACCACATTGATGTTATACTTCCTGATTACCCTCATTATGGCCGGTATCTGTTTCCAGAGCCGGCCCAGGGCAAAGGACTCATCCGGCGGCAGCTCGGGCAGGGCCAGCACCGTGACGCCAGGGTTGGCGGCGCACCGCTCCTCCAGCAGGGAGCCCGCCGGGCAGAGCACGTACAACTGGAGCCGGGAGCGGTCGTAGTGGGCCAGAAAGTTCAGCAACAGTCGCCCGGCGCCGCCGATGTTGCTATCGCTGACAATGTGCAGCACCCTCAGCACCGGCTCCCCGGTCCTTGCGCCTGATCCCGCTCCCGCCATCAGTCTTCAGCACTCCCGTCAGCAAGGGCCGCCGTCCCCGGTTCCTCTTCAGGAAGCCGGACCGACGCCACCGTCAGGGAGATCAGGAACCAGAACAGGAATACCAGTTTGAAGTTGAACCAGCAGTCCTCTGTGAGGCCAATGAACAGGTAGCTGGCCATACCCGCCATGGCTGCCACGCCGGCCATCCAGGCAAACCCCCGCGGCTGCCGGACAATCCGCTTCAGGGCGTAGCCAATGTAGCTGCACAGCAACCAGAGGAAGATCAGGGTTCCGAACACCCCGTACTCCACCAGCAACTCGATGTACAGGTTGTGGGCATGGTAGGCCCTCATCCCGTAAACCGCATAGTACTTGTTGTAGATCAACTGAAAGGCGGCAGACCCGGGGCCCACCCCGCTGAACCAGAAATCCCTGATCATATGTGCGGCCACCTGCCAGATCTGGATGCGATAAAACATGGACGAGTCCTGGGACAGGTTGAGGATGCTGGTCAGGCGGCTGGACAGCAGATCCGGCCTGAGGACGGTCGCCACGGCCGCCCCCGTCGCTGCCAACAGCAGCAGGCGCCAGTTGTAGAACAGCAGAAAGACGGCGATGGCCACGGCCAACGAGAGCCAGCCCATGCGCGTCCAGGTATAGACCAGAGAGGCTCCGGCGACACCCGCCAGACCCAGGAACAGCACCCGGGTGGACAGCCTGCCCTTCCACAACGCCAGGGCGAGGCCGAGGACGATGCCCGGTACCAGGTACTGGGCGAGAATGTTGGGGTTGTCCAGGGTGCCGAAGACCCGCACCGTGATGTTCGGAAAGGCCACGGAGTCGATCCAACTGGGATCGACCGGCGGCCTGGTGATGAAGTTCTGGTAGAGGCCGAAGCAGGCCTCCAGGGCAACCGAGACCAGGAAGATCACGGTCAGCACATAGATCTTCCGCTTGTCTTTGAGCTCCGCCAGGCACATTAAATAGAAGGCCATATAAATACCGAACAGGACGGTGATCTGCAGGCTCTCCCGGCGAGTCACGGAAAAGGCGCTCAGCAGCAGCATCACCGCCAGGAACACCAACATCGGCCACAGGAGCGGCAACCGGAAAACGTCGCCCCACGTCCGCACCATGCGCCAGCGCCCGCGGGCCAGGAACAGCAGCCCCGCCGCCAGGATCAGCACGGCAGACGCGGTCACGGGAATGAAGGGCATCAGCAGAGTGATCAGGCAGAGGGCGAGGAACTCCGCCCGTCCCACCGTCAGCCGGTACAACAGGCTCCCTCTGAAGACGGCAACCAGGGCCGATTCGGAGCACAGGCGGTTCCAGCGGTCTGTCAGAGCGACGGCGCTCATCTGATCTCTTCGACCCCGATGATGACGCTCTCGAACTGGTAAAGGTCGCTGCTGATGGTGATCTTGCTGCCCACCTTGATGTTCATCGTCCCCACCCGGAACTGGTTGTTGTAGGCTGTCAGGTCACCTTCCAGGGTCAGGGTCACCGACTTCCGGCCGGGAACCGGATTCATGTGCCAGTTGCCCTGGGCGTCAGAGGCCTTCTCCACATGGTCCTCGACCTTGACATCCTTGACCACACCCAGCTCCTCGCCGGAACTGAGCTCCCTGACGACGTCCCCAACCTTGGGCGCCGCCGCTGTTACAGGGAGAATGTCGTCGACAAAGACCTCCGTTCTGACGGGGCTGACCGTGGATTTTGCAGTCATCTTCCTGAGGACGGAGGTTTTGGCGCCCACTCCCACCACCGCCGCCACTACCAGCAGAATGACGATGATGTCGACGATGTTCAGCAGACCGAACAGCTTCCCTTTTTCCCACAGTTTCATCAAGATTGACATCCTTTCTCTTGATCTTATAGCATTATATTAGAGGGCGGCTCTCTTTTCAAGGGGTTTAGAACCTCCTCGTAGACCCTGGCCACCCGCTCCGCCATCCGCTGGCTGCTGTACTCGGAGACCACCAACTGGCGCAGGAACTGCCCGGTGCTGTGGCGCCATTCGGGAGTCTTGGCAAAGAACTCCTCCAGAGCATCCACCAGCCTTGGCACGGTGACGGCAGCGCTCTGCCCCCGGGCGGTAAAGTTGTCCTCCTTGAACTGGGCGACCCGGTCCGGCGCCAGCAGGCCGCCAAACCCCTGCGGCCCCGCCAGGATCACCGGCCTGGCGCAGGACATGGCCTCCATGGCCACCCTGCTGACCCCCACCACCAGGTCGCTGGCCGCCAGGATGCGGTTGATGTCCGTGCGGGCGCCCAACACCGAAACCACCGTCTTCCCCAGGCGCTCGTTGCAGGCCGCCGCCCTGGCGGATACGGGGTCCAGGTTGTTCCCGCCCCCGGCGATCATGAGCTGCAGCGGCCACCGGTCATAGACCTGCTCACAGGCGGAGACCAGGCTCACCGCCACATCAGACAGATGCCCGTCCATCCGGCTGACCATGGCAATCCTGGCCGCGCCATGTCCTCCGTGCCCAGAGGGCACCCGGTTCGCTGCGCTCGCAATCAAGGTGGAACTGGACATGGCACCGCCCGCCGCCCCGGACTCTGCAGTCTCCACGCCGCGCCCGCTAGAGCAGCAGTCGGGGCTGAACAGGTCGGTGTCCACACCGTTGGGAATGACCACGATCCGCTTGGGAGGCACCCGGAAGTAATTGATGAGGTAGTCCCTGATGTCCTCGCTGACGGCGATGGTCTTCTCGCCCCAGCGGGACAGGTACCACAACCCCTTGAAGTTGTAGTGGGCGGTGGTGACGAAACGTACCTGCTTCGGCCTATCCATCACCGCCGTTATGAAGGCGGGGATCCGGGCATGGGTGTGGATCAGGTCAACCTGCTCATCCCTGACGATACGGCGCATTGCCCAGACAGACCGCCACAATAGATCCGGCTTGTTGTCGTGCAGGGGAACCTTGTAGTGAGGCACGCCGCAGGCCGTCAGCCTCTCCACGTAGCAGCCGCCGTTGGATGCCACCAGTACCCGGTACCCCAACTCAGTCAGGTGACAGGCCAGGTCGACCACATGAGTCTCTGCCCCGCCGATATCCAGTTGCATGGTCGCGAGCAAAACTGTCGCTTTATTCATCAGTTAGGAGTTCTCCTAGCAATCGCCTGATTTGTTAAATTATTTAAGGGGCCTGGATCATTGCTTGGCATTCTTGTTCCTGCCCGCGGCCCGAGGCGCCTCTCCGGCGGTGCCGGGTCCGGCGGGTGCCCCGGCCGGGTGCCCTTTGGGCGCGCGGCCGGCGGCGCGTCCCGGTTCTCTGCGCTTCTTGGGAGAGCGGGCGTAGAACACGCTCAGGGTCAGGCTGGCGGTCTCCCAGGCTTGCTGTCTCAGGTGGGCCAGTACTTTGTCCAGGTGGGCGGCGATCTCCTGGCGCCGCTCCCAGGTATCCAGCAGTACCCGGTAGAGTTGCTCCTCTTCCAGGCTGGTCGTACTGCCGGCATTGGGCTGGCCGGTCAGGTCCAGGAAGCGCTCCACCTTGGGGTCGTAAGAGATGCCCACGCAGGGCACCCGCATCACCGACGCCATGACGATGGCGTGCAGCCGCATGGCCAGCACCAGGTCCAGCTCTCCCAGCAGCCCGAACAGTGCCCCCACCGTCAACCAGTTGCCGACCAGCAGGCCCGGCTCCTGCATCAGCAAGGAGACCTCCTTGCATGCCTGGACGTCAGCCGGATAGTGAAAGGGGACCAGGATCGCTTCCCAGCCGTCCCGGACAAAACGGTCGGCTACGGCGGCAATGCATTTCTTATAACGATCGTCGTCGGACCAGTCCCTGACGACGATCCCCAGCCGGTGCTTGGCGTTCCCGGCGGCCGGCGCTTCCTCCCCACCAGGGGAGACAGGCTCAGACGCCTCTCCAGCCACGCTCTCAGTACCCTTCCCCTCCAATCGCGCCTGAAGGCGTAACGACTCCAACAACTCAGCGCCACCGGAGCTGTTGAGCTGGGACGGGTTGAGGGCCAGCACCGGATCGGCGGTAACCACCAGTGGCGGGCGGCAGATGCCCATGGCGAGAAGATCGTCTCTGGATGCCTGATCCCTGACGGTGATCAGGTCGACCCGGTTGGAAACTATCCTGGCCAGCCAGCGCCCGAAGCGGGTGCGCACGGGGCCAACCCCCTGGGCATAGTAGACCACCGGCTTTCCCACGGCCAAGGCCAGTGCGACCACCACCAGGTAGTAGCAGATGCTGCGGACGCCGGTGACGTCTTGAAGCAGCCCGCCGCCACCGGACAGCAGCAGGTCCGAGCGCAGCAACGCCCAGGTAACGCCGAAGGGGTTCCAGCGGTTGACCGCCCTGACCCCGTATAACTGCCGGGTCTCCGCAGGGGAGCTCGACAAGACGGTGATCTCCGCTCCAGGAGCCAGCGCCCGGATGGTAGTCACCAGAGCCATGAGTATGGCATCGTCGCCGGCGTTCTTGAACCCGTAATAACCGGAAACTGCAATCCGCAGCACCGTTACACCTTCTTTTTAAAAATAGCCAGAGTGCATGGAAATAACAGCGCCAGGCCTCCAGTTCTATCTCCGCCTCTTGCACGGCTCACGATTCATTCTAACATATTCGATTTCTACAGCAACCGGCCAAATCCTTCCCACGATGCCTTCCTTTTTCCGCGCCCGCCAGGGCNNCGGCCTGGTCCGGTAGACGGCCAGCCAGGCCGGGTCCAGCTCGGGCGTGTCCCAGGTGATCCAGTGGGACAGGAAAATCGCCCGGATTGGAGCGAGAGCGCCGAGCCGCGGCAGCAACTGCGGCGCCAGGGGGAGTTTACAGGCGTAGCGGTCGCCGTACCAGGCGAAGAATTGGCCGATGTCGGAGACCACCACCTGGTTCCCGGCCAGGCTGCCCTGGATGTCCTGCAGGTGCTGCCCTCCCCACATGGACAGGGGATGCGGCCCCTCGGACGGGGGGTGGAAATTGGGATAGTTGGCCCGCACGCCGGCAACGGTAAAAATGAGCAGGACGAGCAGGGTCACAGCCACAACAAGCGGAGATCCGCGCCCCATCACCTGCTGTAAGCCGGGCGCCTCCGGCGGGCGCCGCAGCCGCCCCCAGATCCCCGCCGCCAGCCGGCCCAGTGCCCAGACGCCGCCCGCGGCGTAAAGCATGAACAGGGGAGCGAAGATGATAAAGAGGCGGTCGATGTAGTGCAGCGGCAGCAGAACCACCAACTGCAGCAGGTAGCAGGCTGCCAGCAGCGGACGCACACCCCGCTGGGACGGGAACCACAGGCCGAGAGGCAGCAGCAGCGACAGGAGGAACAGGATCATGACCCCCGGGGCGACACCGCTGAAAACCGGGGTGAAGAAACCATGCCGGTATTCAGCCCAGGCGGCAGCCACCTTGGCAGCCATGTCGGGCAGGTGGCTGCGAATAAAGCCGGCCACGTCGATCCGCTCCGGCAGCATGTAGAGGCTGTACTGCGGGTAGGTGGCGGTGAACATGGCCGGTTCGTATTTTTGCAGGGTGAAGAAAGGGCTGCCGGTGAGGACGTAGTTGTGGGCGAGCCAGGGTCCCGTCACCAGCAAGATACCCAGGCCAAACAGCACGGCCGGTCTGATCAGGGCCTGTCCCACGCTTGCCCGGGCGCCGGCCGGTCCACTCCCCGGTATTGACCGGAACCGGCGCCACCAGATGTAGACCAGGCCCGGGAGAAAAAAGAGGCCGGCATTATAGCGGGCCAGGTAAAACAGGCCGCCCGCCGCCCCGGCCAGCAGGGGCTGCCACCAGGCATCCGCTTGCGGTCCGGTGAGCAGGTAGAACCAGGCCAGCATCAGCAGCACCGACAGGGGTTCGGTAAGTCCCGAGTCGCTGAAGATCAGCAACTGGCTGCTGAAGATATACAATAATGTAGCTGCTATAGCCACCGGCAGGTTGAACCAGCGCCGTCCCAACAGGAATACCAGGCAGGCGCCCGCCCCAAAACAGGCGCCGCCGGCCAGGGCCGAGGCCTCGTCCTTGAAGCCGAATATTTTTTGAAACAAGGCCAGCAGGACCGGCCAGAGAGGCGCCCGCCACAGGTCCGGCTGGGGTACACCCAGATGGGCCAGGCCAAGCGGGGTCAGGTATTCAGAGAGCACCCCCCGCCCGAGAGCGATGTTCCGGGCCATGCTGGCGTAATCCCAGGCATCGTTGATAAACAGCCCGTGGAAGGTGGCCTTGTAGAAGATGTGCCAGTAGCCCAGGGCAAAGACCGCCACCAGCAGGAGCAGCAGCGCACCCGGCAGGACCCTGACCGGCCAATCGGACAAGTTTTCTTGCATCTTTCTCATCACAATTGCTCACATTCTTATATGTTCAGCGGAGCAGCAGCCACATGCCCAGCACGATGCAGAGGGCGCCGCCGAACTGGCTCATGGTAACCGCCTCACGCAGGTACAGGGCGCTGAGCACGAACACCAGCAGAAAACCTCCCCCGGCCATCACCGGGTAGGCGGTGCTCAGGTTCAACCGGGAGAGCACGATGCTGTACCCCACCAGGGCCACGCCGAAACAGGCCACCCCGCCCCAGAGGACGGGGTTGGTGGCCAGGTGCTTCAGTGTCTCCCCCAGGTGGGCAATGTCCAGTTGGAACTGCTGCCCCCGCACCGCCAGCTTGATCACAAAATTGGCCAGGGCGTTCAGGAGCATACACGCCGCCAGCAGCAGGTAGGCCGCCAGACCAGCGCCCTGAACCGCAGTTACCGGTTCCGCCATCGTGTCGCCTCCTTAGCCCGGATTATCAATGAAGGCTTTGTCCCGATACTTGAGAAACAGCTCTCCCCACCCGGTCTCCATGAACTCCCGGATGCGGCGCTGCCCCACCGTGGGATACCAGATCCAGTCGTGATAGATGTTCGAGGCCAGCGGCGCCCAGGCCACCATTTTCGTGCGCAGCAGCAGGTGCTCCAGTGGCTGCAGGGGACCCCTGCGTAGCATCTGGTCGCCCCAGATCACGAAACTGCGCTTCGCCTGGAAGCCGAAATTGACCCCCTCGATATCATCCCCGACCAGTTCGATTCCGCCCGGGTCGGCCACCCCCAGCCCCAGTTCCTGGCAGAGGCGCAGGTAGGGGATCTCCAGCGGGTCGAAGCCCATCAACCGGGCAGCCACGGCATCCAGGGCCACCGAGTCCGCTCCCGCCAGGATGATGTTCTTGATCCTGGGCACCATCGTCCGCGGCCCCGCCCCATCGCCGGCCACCGTCCCGTCCATCACGGCAAAGATCCCCGTGTGGATCTCCTGTTGCAGGACCATCAGGTCGGCCAGCACCTCGTGAATGTGCTTGTGGCAGTAATGCCGCACCTCCTGCAGCAGCCCGCCGAAGGAGTTCTTGATCGCCCCGGTGGTGGTGCTGTGGCCGTGCGTCTTCAGGGTGGGCAGGTGCAGCACCTGCCTGCCGATGAACAACTCCGGGATGTAGATCCCGTCCGGAAAGATCTTGTCCAGCATCAGCAGCTTGCGCTTCGGACGGAAGAGCACCCACTTTACCTCCGGCAGGGGGGTGAAGGGCAGGCCGTAGCGGTCGAGCACCGGCAGCCAGGCGTTGTTGGCGGCTCCCTTGAGCGGGTTGGTGACCACCGTCTTGTTCTCTACCGGGATCAGCCGCTCCGGGGCAAAACCGGACTGCAGCAGGCCGCGCAGCACCCCGTCCAACTGCCAGGGCTCCGTGGAGCAGGCCGGGAAGTATTTCGTCCAGGAGAGGTTGAGCTTGATGACGGTTTCGCAGGCGGGGTCCAGTGCTGTGGCCAGCCCCGCCAGATCGAGCAACCTGGCGTAATCATCCAGCACGGTTGACGGGCTGGTATACAAGACGGCAATCCTGGATCTTTTATTTTGTGCCACGCAATCTCCCCCATCTGGTGCTTGGATCATTTACCAGACGACTACCTCTATTATAACAGTTGCATCGGCAGCGGTGATAGCGCCAGCACCGGCTGCCCCGGAACTGCCCCCAGGTAGAGGATGATCGCGCAGGCGATGATCCACAACACCACTGCCGCCAGCAGCGGGCGGTCGCGCAGCAGCACATCCTCCGGGGCGCCGCCGGACTGCTGCTGGTAGATAACAAACAGGTAGCGGAACAATCCATAGAGCACGAAGGGAATGGTGTAGATCAGGTTCCGGTTGGTGGGCGCCAGGAAGGTATATAAGGAATAGGAAATGATGGTGGCGGAGGTGGCGATGCCCACCATCTGGTCGATAAAGGCGAAGGAGTATGATGACAGGGCCGAGCGGTGTTCGGCGGCGTTGTCGTTCAGCAGGTACAACTCGTGGCGGCGCTTCCCCAAGGCGATGAACAGAGAGAGAAAGACCGTGCACAGCAACAGCCAGGGCGACAGGTAGACTCCTGTGGCCGCCGCTCCGGCCACCACTCTCAGGATAAAACCGGCGGCGATGGTGAAGACGTCCAGGATCACCTGCTGCTTGAGCCAGAGGGAGTAGAGCACCATGATCGAGATGTAAACCAGGACTACCAAACCCAGCGGCCAGGTCACCAGAAAGCTGCCAATCAGGCCCGCCGCCAGCAGCGCCAGGGCCAGGCAGAGGGCGCTGCCCACCTGGATCCTTCCGGAGGCGATGGGGCGGTGGCGCTTGACCGGATGGTTCCGGTCGTGCTCCACGTCGAGGATGTCGTTGATGATGTAGATACCGCTGCTGGATAGGCTAAAGCAGACAAAGGCGGCCGCGGTCAGCCCCAGCAGGGGTAGTTGAAAGACGTCGCGGGCAAAGATCAGGGCCGCAAAGACGAACAGGTTCTTGATCCACTGCTTCGGACGGAGCAACTGCAGGTAGTCCAACGCCGATGCCTCCCACGCCTGGCTAAATACACAGACTCTAAGCTGTTCGACACTCTGACCGGCTTTCCTGCTATAAAAAAGGCGCCAGACGGCGCGCAAATCATAACATTTATCGAACCCTGATGCAAGAGTTCAATCCTTTTCCTGCTGACTTCCAACTTTCAGGTTGAAGCTCCCGTTTCAAGCGCCGTGGTCGGGCGCCTGCTCCGCGGCGGCCTTCACCTTGGACATGATCCGGTACAGGTCGGACCGGTCCTGCTCCGACAGCAGGTCGAAGTAGCGGTGCCGTGCCCGGTCTCTGACTTCCAGGAAGGCGCCCACAGCCTCCCGCCCGGCGGGGGTCAGGTCCAGCCAGACCACCCTGCGGTCGGCCAGGTCCCGGGAGCGCCGCAGGATGCCGATCCGGCTCATGCGGTCGGCGCTGGCGGTCACCGCGCTCAAGCTTACGCCAAACTCCCTGGCCACGTCGGTGACGGTCATCCGGCCACCTCGCCGGCACAGGATGATGGCGACGGCCATCTGCTGAGGAGTGGTCTTGAGCGGCAGGCGCTGCAGCAACTCCCGGTGCAGGTCCTGCATCATCCTGCTGCTGAGACTCTCCGTCAATTCAAAGATGGCGTCCAGGCTGACACCGGTTTCAGGCCCTATCTCACCGTCTCCCACAGATAAACACCCCCGGTATTAACCACAGGCGCCCCCCCTGTCACCGCCAGGCAACCGGTGGGGCGCCAACAAGCCTTTGTTTCTCAGGCCGATCCTGCGAACTCAAACCCGCTGCTGGCCGGAGCCACCCTAAACGCCTGCGGCCCAGGGGGTCTCAAAGGCCATCACATCCAGTTGGTGCGAAATGGTGTTCTTCAGCAGGGCCAACTGGGCACTGTTCAGGCTTGACTGGGCTGTTTGCACATCGATCTTGGTGTCCATGCCAACGTCATATTTCACCTGTATCATCTTGAGATTGTCCTGTGCCGTGGTCAGGGCCTGCTGCAGGCTGTCCTGGCTGGACTCGAGGTTTTGAATGCTGTAATACATATTGCGCTCCCCCTGGGACACGCTGTTCTGCTCAGTAACAAGATTTTGCTGGGCTGCTCCAAGCGTATCTGCACTGGACTTGTTTGCCGCGGGATCCTGGCTGACGACAGTCAGAGCCTCCTGCTGCTCGGTCACGGTGTTCTGAGCACTTGAAATATTAACGTCCGAAGCCAGCACCCGGGACACCTCGGCATCCAAGCTGCCTATCACCAGGGGGGCGAACGACGGCTGATCCGTGAGCACCGGGCGGTCGCCCGTCGCCAGGCCGACCAACTGGTTGAACTTCTGGTAGTCGGTGCCAAGGTTGGTCTTTGCGGCGTCCAGGCTGTTCTGGGCTGCGGCGTAACTCTGAGTCTCCTGGACCACGTCATACTGGCTGGCGCCACCGACCTGGTATTCCAGGTTCGTAATGCGCTGCTGCAGGTCTGCTAGGTTGAAGGACTGCTGCGCCGCATCCAGGGCCGCCTCGTCCTGCAGGATGGTGTAGTAAGCCGAGTAGACCTGGTAGGTCACCGTATCCTGGCCGGCCTGTAAGGCCTTCTTGGCCTGCTGCAAGCTCAAGTTGGCCGCTACCAGGGCATTGAAGGCGCCCTCAGTCGCTGCCGAGGTGTTGCCGGACGGTGTAAACGCCAGGCTCGACAATCCCGTGATCGGCTCGGTTTGCTGGATCATCTTGTTCTTGGCCTGGTCAATGCTGTAGGACGACGATATTAAAGAAGAGCTGGTGGCCATGGCCATGTCCAGCGCCTGCTGAACCGTAAGTTGCTGCTGGGTGCCGGTTGCAGCCCCGGAACTCGTATCAGCGAGCGCGGCGCCGGCCCCCCACACCATCAGCAAACCAGACAACAACAATACCACCACTAGCCTTACCCCTGACTGCTTGCGCATACAGATCCCTCCCATACTGCTTGATGCGATGATGTCAATCCTTCTTATCACTAATTTTACTGTACTTCCCACCAGATAACATTAAAATACAATAAGTTTTACCTGAAATTTCCGTAATTGCCGGTTCTCTGAAAAGATAGCCCCGTATCCCCTCTCCTGGCTAAAAGTCACCTGGCAATTACTTAACTAGATTAACTATTAGCTACAGTATAGTATTTTTATTGATTATTTGTCAAGCACAACAAAAAGCAAAAAGAGCCCGGATCCACGATCTTCCGTGGTCCGGGCTCTTTGTTGCCGCAACTGTTACTCCGTAAGAACTTCGTTCAGTATATCAGTTGTAGTCTGTTTAGTTGGAGGTGACGGTCACCGTCTGCGCCGTTGCATCCCACACNNGGAGGTGATCTCCGGGGCGGTATCCATCGTGATGGTAGCGCCATTCAGAACCATCGTCGTGCTGCCGATGGTCATTTGGACCACCGTGCTGCCCTTGATGATGGTGACCTTCTGGCTCGCCGCGTCCCACATGATGCTGCTGTCATTCACGCCGAGGGCGTTGGCGACATAGCGCACCGGCAGGAAGGTCCGGCTGTCCTTGATGTACGGAGCCACGTCCATGTTCACCGTGGTGCCGTTCAGGGTGTAGCTGGTGGAGCCGATCGTGAAGACCGAGGTACCACCATTCACTCCGGTACCGACGGTAGCAACATTCACTGCAGCTGCCGTGGTGTCGTTCGGGAAGAGCGCAACCACATTAGTCACATTGTTGAATGCGGTCCCTAATTCGGTTTCGTCGACGCCGGTGCCCTTGACCTTGAAGGTGATCGCCCCTCCAGGAACGGTGCGGTCAACTGTGACCTGGGCGCCAGTGATACTGATCGTCGAGGCAGTGGTGCTGGTGCTCTTGATCGGGATGATTATCTCGCCCTGATTGCTGACAGTGTTCGTGCTGACGGTCCCGAGCTGCAGGTCGCCCGCAGTCACTGTCACGGTCGGGGTGTTGAAGAAGGTGACGCCTGTCGGAGCCCAGACATCGATCTCAGCATTGCCGCCTCCGTTGGAGTCTGTTGCGACAAAGTATTTGGCGCTTGGGTTCGCGCCTGACGAGTTATATGGGCCAGCACCAGTGGTGTCCAGACCGGAGTACTCGGGAATGCTCTGGATATTGCCGCTCGCGGCTTCCGTGATCGTCANNAGCAGTTACGCCCGCAGCCACTGTGCCAAGGTTGATGGTGCCGGTCAGTCCCTCGGTGCCGCCCACGGTCACGTTGAGAGCGCCGGTGAAGTCAACGGCAGGAGTTACCTCGGCGTTCTTGAACGCGATAACCGCGGGGCTCTCGCTTGCTGTTGATACTGCTCCGCCGAGGGTTATTTCGATCTCGTTGCCGCTGGAACCGACTGCGCAGATACTGTTAATGCTGAAGCTGTCTAATGTGCTGTTGCTGGTGTCTATCTGGGGAACCTGGGACCATGCCACGTTGGAAGGCAGTGTCATGTCGATCGTCCTTCCAATAATCAGGCTGCCCGGCAGTCCCTCAAGAACCTCGAACGCGCCGATCGTGGAACCGGCCATGCCGGCGGTGATCGTCGGGGTGCTGAGCACCTTGGCGCTTATTGCATAGGTGCCGAAGTTGGCCACGGTCAGCGTCGAGGGCGTGTAGGTGGAGGAGCCGCCCACGGTGACCACGACATCGCCCTGCTTGGCAACGCTCTGGTCAATGTCGACAGTTCCAATCAGCTTGACGAACATGGCGGTTGTGGATTGATAAACAGCGCTGGGAACAGATATGTCGAGCTCCCGGCCGCCATTGCCAGTGGACAGTAGCCATGGACAGGGGACGGGTGCGCCCCACACAGTGCTGAAGTACGCACCAGAATCCCACGTAACACCAGCCGGCAGGGTCAGTTTCAGGGCCGTGCCACCGCTGTTGCTAAGGGCGCCTTTCATGCTTTCAGTGATGTCGATGTACCCAATAGGCTGGGCGGAGCCGGAGGAGACCGACTGCACGCTCTCTGCCGCCAGGGTCACGCTGCCGGTGCCGGCGGTGGCAATCGTCAGGCTGCCGTTCGCAAACATGGAGTCGTTCGGCGCAGCGGCGGTCAGGGTGACATTACCGTTGACGCCACCGGGAACATAAAGTGACGTGATCTTGAGTGCGAAGGAACTGCTTACCGCAGAACCACCGTAGCTACCACCGTTGTTGTAGGTGCTGGGTATATTTACTGTGATCGCTGCTGTGTTCTGGCCGCTTATTACGGCGGCGGTAGCAAAGTTGTTACCGTCATTTGTAAAAACGCCGGTAAGAGAAGAGGTGTCAACGGCAACTTGCATCGTGTAGCCGGACGGGGTAGACGGAAGCTCCAGGATAACCTGGCTCCCAGCAAGATTCAATGCTGAGGTGTTATCCATCGTTACCGTCAAAAACAGGTTGGTAGGGGTTACTGCAGTCCCTGCCGATACTGACGGGA
>PKYJ01000165.1:0-14179 GCA_003132605.1 Peptococcaceae bacterium
GGTCTAGACCCGCCGCCCCTCTGAGAGTGTTGCGGCAGATGTCCATACCCATGTACAGCAACGCCAGCCCGCCGCCGATGCTGATCACCACTGAGATCCACTGCAGGTGCAACAAGCTGTTCAGTCCCAGGGCAAACAGCACCAACAGGGGGATTTCGGCCAGACCATGGCCGGCGCTGATCAGCAGCCCGGACTGCCAACCTTGCTGCAGGCTTTCCTTGATGGTCACCGTCAGCAACGGTCCAGGCATCAGGGCGCCCGACAGGGCGACCACGTAGGCAGTCGTAAAGATGAACAGGAGACTCACGGCTTCCCCTCTCCACTCGAAGGTATCCTCATAAAAGTTACCACCGATCGGACGGCCAGTAAAGGGTTGTCATCTGTGGATAAAGATCAGGGAGAGCCTCTTCAATGAAACGCCGTTACTATCGGTTGCAGCAGGGTTGTCCCAAGAAAAATCAGGTAGAAGAGCCCTCCCATCAGGAGAATGAAAGCATTCAGGTTCTTTCCAAGCTTCAGGCTGAGATACACCAATCCGGTAGAGGTAAAAGTCAACAGGATCGGCGTCAGCGAGCCGGGCACGAAATGCCAGTTGCCGGTTATAATACCGATACTGGGCAGGATAGCACTCTGAAAGACCATCGCTCCGGTGATATTGCCGATCGCCAGGGTGTCCTTGTGCCGCCTGAGCCAGATAATACTGTTGAACTTCTCAGGCAGTTCTGTGGCTATAGGGGCGACGATCAGAGACAGGAAAAAGATGGGAATACCCAGCAACAGGGCGATGGCGGTGACCTGGTGAATGAACAGCTCCGCCCCGCCGATCAGCAGACCGACTGCAAACACAACTTGAAGAAGGATCATGAGGATGCGCGGCCTGTTTTTCCCGGCGCTGAAGAACAGCGGGCGGAGATCCGGTGTCTGGCCATGAGCCGATGTCCTCCTGAGGGTTAAAAATACATAGAATAAGTAACTGCCCAGCAGCATCCCCATCAGATAGGCCTTCCACCGGTCGGGGGCGAAGGCGGCGCAGAGGCCAATGCTGTAACCGAAGAAAAAGAACAGCAAATCCCGCTGGATGATCCCCGGGTTGATTTCCAGGCGGGGGAAGCTTGACCGCTTTCGGGCATCCAGCACCACCACCAGGCCGCTGATAAAAAAGGCGAGGGTGCTGAGCATGAAGGGAGCGCCGATGATCGCTCCGATGCCAATCTGCTGTTGATCCACGCCTTTGCCGGTGATAAAGGCGATCAATGGGATCAGGGACTCGGGCAGGGCAGTACCCACCGCCGCCAGAATGCTGCCGACGGCGCCTTCTGCCAGGTGGAGGCGCAGCCCCAGCCATTCCACACTGTTGGTAAAGATCTCCGCTGCCGCCAGAATGATTCCCAGACTCACAAACAGCAGGACAAAGTCCATCTATGTCGGCTCCTTAATTTCTGTGAGATGGGCGAGGCTAGCAGGCTGCAGGATCCCGCTGCGGATTTGCAGCCCCGGCCAGTCACCGAACAGTAGTAGGATGGCAGACATCAGAGAGGCTGCATGATCCTCTGGCGCCTTGAAAAAGTCGATAGCCTGCGGTACCCGATCCGGTATAAAAGCTGGCGCGCCGCGGCGAGGTCTCTTCCGGTCTCTTCGGCTTCATGCGCATCTGAGCCGAGGGTTACCGGGATATCGAGTTCGTAGCATTTCTGCAATAGTTCCGCAGCCGGGTAAATCTCCGCGCAGGGCTTATATCCGCCCCTGGTATTGACCTCGACCGTCAATCCGGCTTTCTTGATCGCCTGCAGGGCGGGAACGGCCAGGGGCAAAACAGGCCCCGTCGGCCGATAGCCGAAGACCTTGATCAGGTCGAAGTGACCGACGATGTCAAACAGGCCGGACCGGGCGAGATCCTCTACTAAACTAAAATATGTTCGGTAAAGCTTGTTTATATCCCACTGAGAATAAACCGCCTGATAATCCGGATGATCAAACATCCAGTCACCGATCTCGTGCACCGACCCGATCAGGTAATCAAAGGGAAGGCGTCCGGATATGGAGGCGATCTTCTGCTCCCTGTCGGGCCTGAAGTCAAACTCCATGCCGTTTTTCACTTTCAGGGCCGGAAACCGCCTCGCCACAGCAGCCACCAGTTGAAAGTCGATGTCCTGGCAGTATGTATCATGGTCCGACAGGCCAACCTCTTCGATCCGCTGCTCCTGGGCCGCGGCCAGGTATTGCTCCAGCAACTCCTCTGTATAGCGTCCCCCTCTGTGCCCCAGGGGATGGGTATGATAGTCGACCAGCATGGCTTTCCCGATTTCCTCTCTCGCCTGATTCCCTTTCTCCGCCCAATTAAAACACTCTTGGGGTGTGCTTTCAATACCCGAGAGGAAAAGCTTTCTTGTCTACCAACTGTAAACATAATACAATAAAGTGAGCCACAGTCCGACATCGGTTGAAGGAAATCCAGATCCTCCAGTGCTGGCAACCTGGGTGCCGGTATGGAGACAGGCAGTATAAAGAACTGGGAGAGGTGAAAGTTTTGGCAGAAGTCATTCCGTTTCATGGCATCAGGTACAACACAGGCAAGACACCGGACATGACAGCAGTGGTGACGCCACCGTACGATGTGATCGACGCCGCAGCGCAGCAAAAATATTACGAGCGGCATCCCTGCAACGTGATCCGCCTGGAGTACGGTCAACAATACCCCGCCGACGATGACGCCGCCAATCGCTATACCCGCGCTGCAGATGATTACCGGGACTGGTTACAGTCCGGCGTACTGATCCGGGAGCCGGAGGCGGCAATCTACCTGCAGGAGCAGTCATTTCAGGTCAATGGAGGCTGGTTTCACAGGACCGGCTTTTTTGCCCGGGTGGCTCTCGAGGAATACGCCACTGGCAAGATCCGGCCCCATGAAGAGACCCTGTCCAAGCCCAAGGCGGACCGGCTGGCCCTGTTGGCGGCCTGCCAGGCCAACTTCAGCCCGGTCTTTTCCTACTACGAGGATACCGGTCTGGCTCTGGAGAGTGATTTCGACAGGATCAAAAAGGCGCCGCCGCAGTTGGACCTTGTTGATGACTCTGGAGTCATCAACAAGGTCTGGGTGATCACCGACCCCGCCGTGCATCAGAAGGTGGCCGCCACCCTCAAGCCGCGCCCCCTCTACATCGCGGACGGCCACCACCGCTACGAGACCGCCCTTAACTATTACCGCTCAGAAAAAGATCACTGTCCGGGGGCAGCGTTCATTATGATGTACCTGTGAACACCACCGACCCGGGCCTGGTCATCCTGCCCACCCACCGGATCGTGCGCAGCCTCCCGGCCCTGGACCTGGCTCTCCTCAAGGAGCGGCTTCAAGATGACTTTGCAGTGGAAAAGACATCCCTGACCGACGCCGGTCAGGCGCCGAAACTACTTGATGTCCGCCGGCAGCCGGACCACCCGGTCCTGATGATGGTCACCCCGGAACCGGCAGCCTACCTGTTGACTCTGCAGGACCGCGCCCGGGTCAGGCAGCTTGTCCCCCAAAAATCCGAGGCCTGGTGCAGCCTGGACGTGGCAGTACTGCACGTCCTGATCCTGGACAGGCTGCTCGGGCTGGAACAGGAGGCGCTATCGCAGCAGGAGAACCTGACCTACACCAGGGATGAAGCGGAGGCGCTCCAGGCGGCTGCCAGCGGTGAGGCTCAGTTGTCTTTTATCCTGAACCCGACGCGGATTGAACAGGTGACTGCAGTCGCCGCCGCGGGCGATAAGATGCCCCAGAAGTCTACCTACTTCTACCCGAAGGTCCTCACCGGGCTGGTCATCAACGATCTGACATCTGAGAGGTGAGAGGTGAAAGACCACTATTCTGTAGGAAGCGGCTCTCGATAAAGTCTGATAACGGCTCGATCTTGTCCGGACGGAAAACAGGTACATCGTTCCCAACCGGCATATCGCTGACTACCGCCGCCAAGTCGCTGCCCAGGGACAGCCTTCTTTCCGAGAACCCCTGCCTCAAAACTTCGATTTTCGGCCCCGGTTGTGACTTGAAGCCTTCGGCCAGGATCAGGTCGACATCCTCGATCATGCCAGCCAACTCGGCCAGGGTCGGTTCTGCATCATGGCGGGTATGCACCGTCAGGGATTCCGGGCCGACCACCACCACCCGGTTAGCCCCAGCCTGAAAGAACTGCCAGGAATCCTTCCCCCTGTTGTCGATCTCGTAACCGTGAGCGGCATGCTTGACTGCAGCCACGCGGTAGCCCCTGGCCGCCAGGCTGTTGATTATCCCGGCGATCAGCGTTGTCTTTCCCGTATTCGCATGCCCCACCACAGAAACCACTGCGGCCATACGTCTTCCTTCCTTCATAGTGACGCTTTTGCGGGCGTTCATCTAAAAAGATGTGCAATACCATCAAACCGGTTGCAACTTATATTTTAGCATTATAGTTATATTATACATAGGACACAGCAACGCTGAAGGGGATGGCGCGCGGTGACCAAAAAAAAGGGAATAAGCCGGATAGGGCAATTACCCTCATCGCCAGGGTCTTACATAAATGCACCCGGCACTGCAAATAATAAAGATAAACTAAGAACCGGGAGGTATCACTATGGCATCAGTTGCTCTTGGCATATTCGAAAGCCGCGACCAGGCCGAGAGGTCGGTGCAGGAACTGCACAACAAGGGGTTCGACCGGGAGATCTCCGTAATCGCCCACGATGACAACAAGGGTCAATCATCCGGGCTCAGCATGAAGAAAGATACGGATTCCACCATGGACGGGATCACCGCCGGGGGTGTGCTGGGAGGCGTGGCCGGCCTGGCGGTCGGAGCAGGCGCCCTGTTCATCCCCGGCATTGGCCCCCTGATCGCCGCAGGGCCGATCGCCGGACTGTTGTCCGGCGCTGTCACCGGTGGCATCGCCGGAGGCCTGATTGACTGGGGCATCCCCGCCGAGGAGAGCCATCACTACGAGGAGGACGTCAAGCAGGGCAAGACCCTGGTAGCCGTTCACAGTAGCGGCCCCAAGCTCGATGACGCGGCCCACATTCTTCGCCAGCACGGCGCCCACGACGTCAAGACATACTAAAACCCCTTCAAAAATCTCATATAAGCAAAAAAGCCAGGGCTACGTAGCCCTGGCTTTTTAATCTTTAAATTTCTCTAATTGCATCTGCTACACAGCCACCGGCAGTCACAGTACCCACTTAGCTCTGTAGTCAGATCTTGGATGTCTGAATGATATCTGCTTTTTCCTGCTTCTGCCTTTCTGCTTCTGATCTCCGTTAACGGCCGCAGGGTTTGATACCCAGCACGTCCAGCTCCACCTGGTTGAGGCCGACACCCCTCAGGCGCTCCCGGCTGCCCCGCAGGCTCTCGATGGCATTCACCCCGAGGGCGCCCAGAAAGTCCTTCAGTTCCAACGACCAGCCGCGTAACAGGTTGACCAGCCGTTCGGTAGCCTCTTCCGTCTCCAGGCGCCGGGTAAGCTCCGGGCGCTGGGTGGCGATTCCCCAGGAGCAGTTGCCGGTATTGCACTTCTGGCACAGGTGACAACCCATGGCCAGCAGGGCTGCCGTGCCGATGGCGACCACATCCGCTCCCAGGGCGATGGCCTTGGCCACATCGCCACTGTTCCTGATGCCTCCGGCCGCTACCAGGGTCACCTGGTTGCGGATACCCTCCAGGCGCAGCCGGTCATCCACGGCAGCAATCGCCATCTCAATGGGGATGCCGATGTTGTCGCGGATCATGGTGGGAGCTGCTCCCGTGCCACCACGGAAGCCGTCTATATACACGAAGTCCGCCCCGGCCCTGGCGATACCGCTGGCGATGGCTGCCACGTTGTGCACGGCGGCAATCTTCACCCCGACCGGCTTGGAATAACGGGTAGCCTCTTTTAAAGCGTAGATCAGTTGCGACAGATCCTCGATGGAGTAGATGTCATGATGCGGCGCCGGCGAGAGGGCGTCACTGCCCTCGGGGATCATCCTGGTCTGGGAGACCTCCTGGCTGACCTTCTCACCCGGGAGGTGCCCACCGATACCCGGCTTCGCCCCCTGCCCGATCTTGATCTCCACCGCCGCCCCCCGGTCCAGGTACTCCTGGTCGACCCCGAAGCGCCCGGATGCCACCTGGACGATGATCCGGTCGCTGTAAGGATAAAGCTCTTTATGCAGGCCGCCCTCCCCGGTGTTCATGAGCGAGCCGGCGAGAGAGGCCGCCCTGGCCAGCGCCTTGTGGGCCTGCAGGCTGATGGCGCCGTAGGACATGGCGGCAAAGATGATCGGGGTTTCCAGGGCCACCTGGGGGCCGAGCCTGGTGGCCAGCGTCGCGCCAAGCGGCGCCATGTCCGCGCCCGGTCCACCGGACCCGGCACCGCCGGCCCGTTCTACAAACTCCAGGGCGTTGGGCTTGCTCCCCAGGTAAGTCCGCAGCTCCATCGGTTCCCTCAGAGGGTCGATGGACGGGTTGGTCACCTGGCAGGCATCCAGGACCATGCGATCGAAGTAGCTGCCATAGGGGCGGTCGTTGCCCATGCCGGTAAACAGCATGCCGCCGGCCTCTGCCTGCTTGTAGATGGACTTGATGTCGTTGGCGGTCCAGTAATCGTTTCCTTTGAAGGCGAGCGGGTTCCGCACTACCGTGATCGCCTCTTCGGGGCAGAAGGCCACGCAGCGCTGGCAGGCCACGCACCTGGTGTTATCGGGCACCACCCGGTCCTGGAAGCTCAGCGCTCCAAAACCGCAGCCCTGCACGCACCGTTTGCAGCGCCGGCACTGCCGGTGATCTATCTTGACCAGGAAATCGGGCGATACCAGACTCCTCATCATGGTTGCACCCCCTCCTCCAGCTTTACTATGATCGGCTCCCCCGCCCTGATCGTCCAGACCCGGTCGGGAGCCGGGCAGATCTCCCTGATGGCGCTCTCCTCGCTGGACAGGTAGACCACTTCGTCCTTCTGTCCGCAGACCAGGGGGCGCAGTTTGATCCGGTCGGTGATCCCGATCATCCCACCGGTGAAGCCAACCACCAGGCTGAAGGGACCGTTCAGCATTGCAGAGCCATAGACCTGCCGGATAGCCGTGACCGCCTCCCGTTTGGGCTCAGGATAGCGGTCGATCTCCTTCCAGAAGGGCGCCGCCAGCGCCAGGCAGGTATTCTCCAGGGACAGCCCCTGCCTCCGGTGCAGCAGATCGAAAAGATAGGCGATCACTTCGGTATCGGTCTGCAGGGTGCAGTGATAACCGAACGCCTCCAGGTAGCGCCTGTTGATGCCGTAGGAAGAGATCTCCCCGTTGTGCACCACTGACCAGTCCAGGATGGTGAAGGGGTGGGCGCCGCCCCACCAGCCGGGAGTGTTGGTGGGAAACCGCCCGTGAGAGGTCCACATGTAGCCCTCATACTCCTCAACCCGGTAGAACTCGCCGATGTCCTCGGGGAATCCCACCCCCTTGAACACCCCCATGTTCTTGCCGCTGGAGGCCACGAAAGCCCCGCCGATCTTCTGGTTGATCTCCATGACCTGGCTGACGACAAAGTTCTTCTCAGCGTCGGCTTCGTCCGCTGATTTCACCAACTCTCTGTTATGGCTGGATGAGAACTGCTCCACCACGTAGGGCTTCACCCTCAAAAAATAGCGCCACAGCATGGGTGTATCGGTGATCCGGGGATGGGGGCGGGTCGGGATTGGTTCACACCGGTCGATCACGAAGTTCTTCTCCAGAAAATACTCGGTATCGTGCTGGCTGGCCTCGTTAGTATAAAGGAGGTGGAAGGCATAGTGGTCCTTGTACTGCGGGTAGATCCCGTAGCCGGCAAAACCGCCGCCGAGGCCGTTGGACCGGTCGTGCATCAGCCTGATGGATCTGATCACATCAGCCCCGCTGAAGCGCTTGGCCTTTTTATTCAATATCCCGGTGATCGAGCATCCCGACGGGATGCGCGGGAAAGTCCCCTTCATGCATACTCCTCCCCCATGGCTCATTACTTATCTGGGACGTTCATGGGAACGTTCCAGCGGGGACATTCCTCGAAGAGGCATGTCACCATTCCTTTAAAATCAGCGTCAAGAATGATCCTGCATCAAGCCAAGTAATCTTTGGAGTTCCCCTTCTCCCCCCGGAGGAAGAGCATCGAGACCCAATTTTTTACGTGCCTTCTCATCAATAGCGCCCAGCCTGCCTGTCTGCAGGAAGCCCTTGATTCCGCCCTGCAGCTGCGGCGGAGCGGTACCCCTCTCCAGAGCCAGGTGTTTTAAAGCCGTAAAAACCTTTTCCATGCCAAACTTCTGAGGGCAGAGCTCGGAGCAGGTATGGCACTCCAGGCACTGCCAGACAGTCTTGTCTTTCAAGAGTTCGTCCAGGTCACCCCGCAGCAGGCTGCCGATCAGCTCCCGGGGCTGGAAACTGCTGCTCACCTGGGCGGTCGGGCAGTCGTCCACGCAGGCGCCGCAGTCATAGCAACGCTTGATGTCGGCCAGATCGATCCGGTCTTTGATCGCATCCAGGGTTCCGGTCTGCTTGCTCCAGGCCTTGAAGAAAGATTCCGGGCTGACCCGGTGCTCCCGAAGTCCGAGGTCCTCGCCGGGGATGCCCATGGCCAGACCCAATAATTCGGGATAGGTAAACACCGGCAGGTTCAGCCGCTCTCCCTGGCGCTGCAGGATATACTGACGCTGGTCATACTGAATGAAGCAGGCAGGGCAGACCGCGGTCAGGGCATCAGCCCTGCCGTTCAAGTCCTGCAACTTCATGCGCAGCATCATGGTAGCTTCTTCCTGGGATCCCGCAAACCCCAGTCCGCTGCCACAGCAGAGCATCTTGGTCTCGTACGGTACCGATTCCGCCCCCAGTGCCCCGACCAGGAGATCGTACTTCTCCGGGTGCAGGGGATCATCAAAGCGGAGCCGGTTAGCCGGGCGCATCATGTGACAGCCATAGTGCACAGCGATCTTCAGCCCTTGCATCGGGCGGGTGACGAGCCCCTTGATCCGGGCAGGAGTAACGTCGTCGTGCAGCACCTCGATCAGGTGCTTGACCACAACCTTGCCCTGGAAGTCCAGGCCGACCGTCCGCAGCCGGGAGGTCACTTTTTCCCTCAATGCTGCCGAATCCAGGATGTCGCCGAGCACGGTCTTCAGGGTGCTGTAGCAGCCGTTGCAGGGTGTCAGCAGTGGCAGACCGGACTGTTCGGCCAGAGCCAGGTTGCGGGCCGCGGCCAGAATCCAGGTCTCTTCCGAATAATTACCCACCACGCTCCGGTCCGGGCAGCAGGTGAAGCCCGGCAGGTCCACCGGCTCGATGCCCACCCGCTGCAAGATGAGGCGGGTCGATTTTTCTAAAAAGGGGAGGCGGGCCGGTATCTGGCATCCCCAAAAAACCGCATAGCGTTTGGCCATGAGCTTCTCCTCTCAAGATAGTCGTTGGCCCTTCTCACTTCTCATTTATACGGCACAGAGCCTGGCCGACTTTGACCACTTCTCCCTCTGTGACGATGATCTCTTCCACCATACCACCGGCAGGGGAGGGAACGCTGAAGACGGCCTTGCTGGTAAACATCTCCACCAGCTCATCTTCGGCCGCCACATCGTCTCCTTCATCCACCTTCCAAAAGGATACGGTGGCTTCATCCACGCCCTCGGCAAGAAACGGCAGCACTATATCCATACTTGAGATCACCCTCCCGTAAAATGGTCATTGGTCTTTAATTCCCGGCCGCTTCTACCGCATCCCTCACGGCCTCGGACAGGGTCGGGTGGGCATGGATGGTGTCGCTGAACTGCGACAGGGTCAGCCCCCAGCGCACCGCCAACGCCCCTTCGGCAAGCAGTTCGGTGGCATGCGGTCCGATGATATGCAGGCCCAGCATGCGGCCGGTGTCCGCAGCAGCCAGTACCTTCACGAAGCCGTCCGGCTCTCCCTCGCACAAGGCCTTGCCGTTGGCAACGAAGAGAGACTTGCCGGTCTTCAGCGGGATGCCCCGGGTCTTGGCCTCCCGGCTGGTGATGCCGACGCTCCCGATCTCCGGGTAGGTAAAGATGCAGTTAGGGATGGCGCCGTAATCCACGGTCTGTTCCCCGCCCAGGGCGTTTGCCGCCGCCGCCACTCCCTGGGCGGTGGCCACGTGGGCGAGCAGGGTCTTCCCGGTGATGTCACCCACTGCGTAGACGCCGGGGGTTGATGTTTCCATGCTGTCGTTGACGATCACCGCCCCGGAGGTTGTAGCCACTCCGGCTTGCTCGAGTCCAATGTCTACCGTATTCAAGCTGCGGCCAATCGCAATCAACACCTTGTCGGCCACCACTTCGGCGCCGTCGCCCAGAGAAACCCTGGCACGCCGCCCGTCCCGGGCCACCTCCAGGATCTTGGTCTTGGTCTTCAGGTCGATCCCCTGCTGCTTCAGCATCACCTGCAGCCTCCGGGCCAGGTCCTCATCGATGAACGGGAGGATGGTCGGCTGGGCCTCCACCAGGATCACCCGGACACCCATGGCGGCGCAGATCCCCGCAAACTCGCAGCCGATCACACCCCCACCGACGATCAGCAGGGTCTCGGGGAGTTCATCCAACTGCAGCATCTCCGTGCTGGACAGCACCACTTCCCCATCGTAGCCCAGGGAGTTTGGCAGCAAGGGCTCGGAACCGGTGGCGACGATGATCTTGTCGCCGCTGATCCGCTCGGTCCTGTCGCCGTCAAATGCCAACTCCACCAGGTGGCTGCCGGCCAGGCGCCCGCGGGCCTGTACTAGCTCGATCTTGCTATTTTTCAGCAATAACTGCACGCCGGACCTCAACTTGGTGACAAGCTCTTCCTGACGAGAACGCACTCTGACATAGTTCAGCGCGGGCTCGCCCACCTCGACCCCGAACTCCCCGGCCTTGCGGGCGCGCCTGAACACCGAGGCGCTTTCCACCAGCGCCTTGGTCGGAATGCAGCCTCTATTCAGACAGGTCCCACCGACCTGCCCGGCCTCGACGATACAGACCCTGGCCCCCAGGCCGGCCGCCTTCAGGGCTGCCGGGTAGCCTCCCGGACCTGCCCCGATAACAATCACCTGATAGTCCAACCCCTGATTCCTCCCTTTGGCCTAAGAGCAGTAGAGTCTTCCGTAGGGCCGGTTGGAAACCGGTATCAACTTGCAGAACTTCCCGGCGCAAACCTCATCGTAATTAAATCCAAAGGCAGCGCAGAAATCCTGCAGGTGCGGGCCCAGGAGACTCCAATCCGCCTCGTCCAGATCGAAGACGGACACCTCTTTGCCCAGGGTGAAGGGGTCGACCTCGCCTCTCAAATAGATCACACCGCCGTGCATGCCCGTCCCCAGATAGTCACCGGCCAGAGGCACCCCCGGCTGCCGCTCCAAACCAAGCAGCACCAGAACCCCTCCAGCCATATATTCTCCCAGAAAGTCCCCCGCCGTCCCGCCGGCGATCAGCACCGGGACCTGCTTTTTGTATTCTTTCATGTGGATCCCCACCCGGTACCCCACGCTTCCCTTGATAAACAGCCGCCCGCCACGCATCCCGTAGCCCAGCACGTCGCCGGCATGGCCGTGTACCGTGACTTGGCCGGCGTTCATGGTGTTGCCGATGGCATCCTGGGCATTGTCATTGATCGTGATCTCCGGGCCGTTCATGAATGAGGCCAGGTCGTTGCCCGGCACTCCGTTGACCACCATCTTGATATCGGGATACGCCAGGCCGGTACCCAGGTAGCGCTGTCCGTTGACGTTGTCGAGCTGAAACTCCCGTACCCCTTCCTCCGCCAGGCGCTTGATCAGCTCGTTCAGTTCATGGTAATGCAGGCCCTGGCTGTCGATCCTCTCCATGCTTCCGTCCCCCGCTTACAAGGCTTAATTGCTCGTGTTTGCGATTATATCAGCACCTTCGGTAAATTACAATCTTCTTTTGCTGCATATACAATATACAAGTCAACTCACCCCTGCAGGAGAGCCGTCCCCCTGTCTTTCATCCCCCTCTATGTCCGATCAATACTTGTTCAGATACATGTTTTGCTCCCAGGGATGCACCTGAATCCGGTACTCGTTCCACTCCAGGGTCTTGGCGGCCACGAATTTCTCGAAGATGTGGGGGCCGAGGGCCTCCTGGATCAGGCTGTCCTTCTTGAGTTCCTCCAGGGCATCTCCCAGGGTGCCGGGCAGGCATCCGATGCCCCGGCTCTGCAGTTCCTGTTCCGACATCTCGAAGATGTTCTGTTCAACCGGAGCGGGCGGGTTGATCCCGTTTTTGATGCCATCGAGGCCCGCCTTGAGGTTGGCGGCAAAGGCCAGGTACGGGTTGCAGGCCGGGTCCGGGCTGCGGAACTCCAGGCTGGTCCCCTGCCCCCGGCGGGCCGGGACACGCACCAGCGGGCTCCGGTTCCGGGGCGACCAGGCGATATAGACGGGGGCCTCATACCCGGGCACCAGCCTCTTGTAAGAGTTGACGATCGGGTTGGTGATCGCGGTCAGACCCCTGACATGGGAGAGCAGCCCACCCAGGTAATGCATGGCCACGCTGCTCAGTTGCAAGGGCGCCGACGGATCGTAAAAGGCGTTCGTACCGTTGGCAAAGAGGGACTGGTTGACGTGCATACCCGAACCGTTGATGCCGAACACCGGCTTGGGCATGAAGGTGGCGTGCAGCCCATGCAATTGGGCAATAGAACGCACCACATATTTGAAGGTCACCACGTTGTCGGCCGTGGTCAGGGCGTCGTCGTAGCGGAAGTCAATCTCGTGCTGCCCTGGGGCGACTTCGTGATGGGAGGCCTCCACGTCAAACCCCATCTCCTTCAGGGCCAGGACTATGTCCCTGCGGGTGTCCTCGCCGCGGTCCAGGGGGCTCAGGTCGAAGTAGCCGCCTTCATCATGAGTGGTGACGGTGGGGCGGCCTGACTGATCCGTATTGAACAGGAAGAACTCCGCCTCGGGACCGACATTCATGGTGTAGCCCAGTTCCCCGGCCTCGGCCAGCACTTTTTTCAGGGCATAGCGCGGGCAACCCACGAAGGGGGTGTCATCAGGGTTGTAAACGTCGCAGATCAGCCGGCCCACAGATCCGTCGCGGCCGCGCCAGGGGAAGATGGTGAAGGTGTTGGGGTCGGGGACCAGATGCATATCGGACTCCTCGATCCTGACAAACCCCTCGATCGATGAACCGTCAAACATGACCCCGTCATTCAGGGCGTTTTCCAATTGCTCCACCGTGATGGCCACGTTCTTGAGCGTCCCCAGAATATCGGTGAACTGGAGCCTGATAAACTGTACTCCACGATCCTCGGCGATGCCGAGAACGTCTTCCTTCGTCTTGGTAATCATCTGGTGAACCTCCTGCGCTTATTATCTTTGTTTTTACGTGTTTTGAATCTGCCAACAGGCATTTCGAATGTGTTCCACAGATGACTACCCGCTCTNNGCGGTGGGATAAGAGCGGGTACGTCACTGTATTAACTATTTCTAAGCTTCAGTGGGGGATTGCTTTCCCCCCACTGAAGCCAAAAACTAGTTGAAAGACCGACGAGGATCACTTGTTCAAATCATAGGCCAGAATGATGGCTTCGGCCACCTTGCGCATCGACAGGCACTTGTCCATGCTCTGCTTCTGCATACGGCGGTATGCTTCAGCCTCACCTGCTCCCAGTTGCTGCATGAGCAGGCCCTTGGCCCGCTCCACCAACTTCCTGGTCTCGATCTTCTCCTGCAGGTCGGCGATCTCCTTTTCCAGGCCATTGATGAGCCTGTGGCAATTGAACAGGCTCTCGATAGCCGGAAACAGGTTGTATTCCGACAGCGGTTTGGTGGCGTAGCAGATCGGGTAGTTCTTGAACCGTTCATCCAGTTGCTGAAAGAGAAAGACCTGCTGGGAGATCAGAAGCACCGCCGTACGCCGATCCTGGTTTAGTGCCCTGCAGAGTTCAAAACCGTTAACACCAGGCAGGTCGATATCTGACAGTACCATGTCCGGGTCAAGGCTCCGGGCCTGCCGCAGCACCTGCGATCCATCCCCCGCCTCGGCCACAACCTGATACGAGCCTCTTGCCAGCAACAGCTTGAGGCTATTCCGCTGCTCGGCCTTTGCCATCGCGATCAGCATGCGCGCCCGTTCCATCCTTCACACCTCTCATCAAGCAGTTGGCTGGCCCGCAGCCACTAACGCTAACCACCCGGCGGTGCGGTTCAACTGGGTCTTGGCTT
>PKYJ01000165.1:14201-18784 GCA_003132605.1 Peptococcaceae bacterium
GGCATTAGAGCGGGTAGCCATCGGTTAAACAATAAATGCCCCCATGGAACCTGGTTCCCGCCGAGGACATCTTCGCCCACTGAATCTGTCATCCAGTTGCAGCCACGATCCGCTTTCATGGAACTTATTATGAAATAAGGGTTCTCGAAAGTCAACCGACTGCAGCAATGTATTCACCATACAATGCTATCGCCTCTCTTTAGTGTCAGGTATGCATAAGTCTGAGGAGATCAACGTACACTATAGTTACCCACGACGACTACCCGCTCTAGTGCCCCCGCTTCAGAGCGGGTAGTCGTCGTGGGTAAACGGGNNCCCATCAAGGGCACAGGATCCCCGCCACGCTAGGTTTTTTCAGGCATAGAGCTGCAAAAAGCAACTTTAAGGTTGACAAAGATGGGTGTCTCTCCGAAAATAGAAGGGTACTCTGGAAATTTTGGCAAATCCGGAAGGGAGCCTGTAACCGGATGCGCTATGCAATAATCAGCGATATTCACGCCAATCTGGAGGCCTTCCAGGTAGCATTGGACGATATCGATCGGCAGGATGTTCAGAAGGTTGTCTGTCTGGGCGACATTGTCGGTTATTATGCCAATCCCGACGAGTGCACGGAACTCTGCCGCAGCCGCGGCTTTCTTTGCCTGAGAGGAAACCATGATGACGCCGTGGCCGGCATCTGTGGTATCGAAGATTTTAATCCGGTTGCCCAGGACGCTCTCCTGTGGACCGAACGCCACCTCTCCGACGGCAACAAGGCGTGGCTGAAGCAATTGCCGGAACAGGCGCTGGTCGACGATCTGTTCCTGGCAGTACACGGTTCTCCCAGCCACCCATACGACTATATCTTTTCCCCGGCAAGCGCCAGTTTCGCCTTTGACGTCCTGGTGTCGCAGCATCCCCGGTTGGCCCTCTGTTTCTTCGGCCACACCCATCGACGCGCCCTATACTCCTATGAACACAAGACGGCCCGGGGGGTTCTGGAGCAAAACCAGTCTCTTGAATTCAGGCTGCATAATGACAGGCTGTACCTGATCAATCCCGGCAGCATCGGCCAGGCCCGGGACGGCAAGCCGGGGGCATCATACCTGATCTATGACGGGGACGGCAACACCGTCACCTACAGGCACGTTCCCTACAATTTCAACCTGACCCAGCAGAAAGTAGCCCGGGCGGGCCTCCCTGTCATGCTGGGAGAGCGCCTGAGGCTGGGATTGTAACACTCCCCAACCCCCTCTGAAATCCCGCCCAGTTTTTTAATGCATTTCGACAACTAATCTTCCTGGATAAGATCTTAAAAACTCAGCATCTCGCCCCCAAAGAAGGTTATTCGGCCAACTGATGAGCGCCCGCAAGCGGTGGAGCATGGCCCAGAGGGAACCCGGCATCGCTGGAATGCAGCCAGGCCTCTAGGGGTGACGGCTAGGACTTCGTAAGGGACTGCCTGAACAGTGATCTTTTTTAATGCTTAGCTGCAAGGCTGGCAGCGATCTCCCCGGCCCTGGCCAGGAGGTAGCTGCGCTTGTTTTTTTGGGGTTGCGCCAGCACTTCGTCCCACAGGGCTTTCAGGACCGCTCCGATCAGCGGCCCGGGCTGGCAATCCAGGGTCTCCAACAGGTCTGTCCCGTTGATGGCGAGGTCACTCAGATTGAATGATGCATCCTCCGCCAGGACTTCGTTCAGGCGGGCTCGAAAAGCCTCCCACTCAGGCAGGGTCTTGACGATGAGATCGGTGCTGTGAGCCAGCAGGTCCGCCTCATTGACGGCCAGCAGGCCCGGAATGGCTGTCCGCCCCACCCTGGAGATCAGCCTGCGTATGGCCGGGTGGCGCATCTGCAGGCTCAACATGTGCTCCCTCACCAGCAGGGAGACCTGCCTGACGGTACGAATGCTGTAGTGCAGCCGCTGCAGGATATCCTCCGCCATCTGGGCACTCATCAGGTTATGACTGTAAAAATGCCCCCTGCCATCAGTTCCACGGCTGAAGCAGCGGGGCTTGGCAACGTCGTGCAGCAGGACTGCCAGACGCAGCTCCAGGTCAGCCGGGGTGTAGCGCAGGGCCTCCAGGGTGTGGTTCAACACGTCGTACTGGTGAGAAGGGTGGAACTGGGGAAAAAGCCAACTCTCGCTCAATTCGGGAATGATCAGGAACAACAGCCCGGTCTGGTACAGGTGCCTCAGCCCATCCATGTGGTTGGCGGCCAGCAGTGTCCGGTTCAACTCATCCCTCGTTCTCTCGGCCGAGATCCTGCAGATCAGGTCGGCATTCCTGACAATGGCGTGCCAGGTTTCGGACTCGATCTTCAAACCGTAATCAGCGGCGATACGGATCGCCCTCATGATCCGCAGGGCATCCTCGCCGAACCTGGCCTCCGGGTCGCCTACCGCCCTGAGCCGCATCGCTGCCAGGTCCCGCATTCCGGAGCAGGGGTCGCTGATCAGCGACCGCAGCGGGTCGTAGGCGATGGCGTTGATGGTGAAGTCCCGCCGGGCCAGGTCCTGCTCGATCTTACCGACAAAGTGGACATCGTCCGGACGTCGCCGGTCGCGGTACCCACTTTCGATCCTGAAGGTGGTGACCTCGATCGGAAAGTCCCCGATCGATACGGTGATCGTGCCGTACTTGACCCCTGTCGGCAGTACCTTGTAGCCGGCTCTGGCAAAAATGGCGGCAGCTTCGCGGGGTGAGGCATCCGTGGCCAGGTCCCAATCCGACGGGGTAATACCCAGGATCAGGTCTCTGATCCCCCCGCCAACCACGTACGCCTGCCTGCCGTCTGCCGCCAGCAAGGCGCAGGCTTTCCTGACCGCCTCGGGAAGGGGCAGTTCCATGCCGTCAACCCCCCAAAACAGACCTCGATTTCAAACTTGAACGTATACCACTTCGTACACTGCTATTTTGGAAAAGGCCAAACAGATGGCAGTTGAACATGCTCCCTGCTCTCCCGATCATTTCTACCGATCCAATTCTACCATACAGAAAGAACCGGTATGCAAAAGACACGGGGACAGTTCTCGCGTCTGCCATTATTCGGCTGGCTGGTGCGCTCATAACCCGGGTGTCCGCTTTAGAAGGCGTGGCAACCAGATTATGAGCAAAGCCCCTGAGCGGCAAAAATGCGAGTACCCTTGTTGCGGCTAAATATAACGCTTACAATTAAGTAGAGGTGATCTGGATGCGCACCGGCAGTGTCGACCTCCCCCTGCATACCGGGCAGTGCCCTCCCTGGCTCTTCGAGCGGATGACCAGGCTCAGCCGGGCGATCCTTGTCCTGCTGGTCCGGGAGCAGGGTCGCCAGGCAGTCCTGGCCAAGCTGGCCGACCCTTTCTGGTTCCAGGCCATGGGCTGTCTGCTGGGCTTCGACTGGCACTCTTCGGGCCTGACCACCACTGTCTGCGGGGCGCTCAAGGAGGCCTCTCGCGGCTGCGAGCGGGAATTGGGCATCTTTATCGCCGGGGGCAAGGGCAGAACCGCCCTGAAGACTCCCCAGGACATCTTCAACTATGCGGATAAGTACGCCCTGTCCAGTGCCGAAAAGCTGGTCTACGCCAGCAGGATGAGCGCCAAGGTGGACAACGCCGCCGTCCAGGACGGCTACCAGCTCTATCACCACACCTTCATCTTCACCGCCCAGGGCAACTGGGCGGTGGTCCAGCAGGGCATGAACACCGGCGCCAAGCGCGCCCGCCGCTACCACTGGCTCGGCGACAAGGTCGATGATTTTGTGAATGAGCCCCACGCCGCCATCTGCTGCGACCGGAAGGAGAAGACGGTGTTGAACCTGGTGGCCCGGGAGAGCGAGGAAAACCGCAGCACTGTTGCCGCCTTGACTTCCTTAACTCCAGAGGCGGTGACCCGGGAATACACCCAACTGGTGCTGCCGTCACGCCACTCGCTCTACGAGGAGCACCTGCGGCCTTCCAGCCTGGAACGCGTCCTGCTGCAGACCTACGAACGGCATCCCCAAGGCTTTGAAGCCCTGTTGTCCATCAAGGGGGTGGGCCCGAAGACGGTGCGAGCCCTCTCGCTGCTGGCCGAACTGGCCTACGGGAAGCGCCCCAGCTACACCGACCCGGCCAAGTTCAGCTTCGCCCACGGCGGCAAGGACGGCTATCCCTACCCGGTGAACCGCGCCACTTATGACCGGACGACCGATATCCTGGAGCAGGCCATCAAGGAGGCCAAGCTGGGGCGCGAGGAGAAGCTGCAGGCCCTGCGCCGCCTCCAGCACCTCTTCACAGATGACCACCCGCTCTAATGCCCCGGCGAACTCCTCTAAGTAGTGACAGAGCAGATCAGAATGGCCACTCCCCGGGCCATACAAAAGCGTGGATAGCAATAATGCTGCATCCACGCTTTATCGTCTGGGCAAGCAGTCCTATAAGCCGGGTTCTGTTCCCTCGTTAGAGGGTGATGATCATTTCTCTTGGACCCCAGTTGCCTGAGGCCTCCAGCAACCTACCCGGAGGCGGAGCGGGCCACCCCATTGCCTCTCTATTCGGTCTTGCTCCAGGTGGGGTTTACCTAGCCGGCCAGTCACCTGACCGCTGGTGCGCTCTTACCGCACCGTTTCACCCTTACCTGT
>PKYJ01000090.1:0-10115 GCA_003132605.1 Peptococcaceae bacterium
GCCGAGGGCATGGCCTGCGGCGGATCACTGTAGGCCTAGCAATCTCCGTCATCGCCACCGGGAAACCGGACCGGCAGAGCCGGTGCGCCACGCCTGTGGCCAGGTCCCCGCCTCCTTTAACCAATACCAGGTTCCTCATCAGACCAACCTCTCCAAAAAAACATCCATGACACCGCCGCAGGCCATGCCCTCGGCATCCACATCGGCATCCATGGTGACGGAAAACAATCTGGCCGCCACACCGCGTCCGTCCCGGCGCCGTGCCCATCCCGGGCACCCGACAGGCGCGCCAGCCGGTACCGGCGCCGCTCCGGAGTCGAACAACATCATAGCCTCGCTGCGCACGGCCGCCTCCCCGCAACCGCCGCCGATCGTCCCCCGGATGCTGCCGTCCGGCGACAGCAGCATCTTCGATCCCGGTTTGCGAGGCGTGGAGCCCCTGGTGCGGACGATAGTGGCCGCCACCACCGGCTGCCCCAGTTCGACACGATCCAACATGTCGGCGAGGTACTGCCACTGCTCGTTGTTGGAGGTCGGGGGCAGCGGATAGCGGCCGCACCGGGCCTCGGTCAACTGGGCGGCGATGCTGATGGCGATCTCCGCCGGGGTCTCGGCGCCGATCTCCAGTCCGATCGGCATGAACACCCGGTTAACTTGCTCCTCGGGGAAGCCGGCGGACATCAGGTGCTCCCGCACCAGTTTGATCCGGCGCCGGCTGCCGATCATCCCCACATAGCCGGGTTCTTCGGGCAGAACCTGTTTCAGGCACGCCAGGTCATGCTGGTGGCCTCTGGTAACGATCACCACGCTGGTACCGGCATCGAACCGCTGCCGGGACAGTGCCCGGCTGAAATCGTCGCACACCACCGATTGTGCCCCCGGAAACCGCTGGCGGTTGGCGAAGGACGGGCGGTCGTCGATCACCGTGATCTCGTACTCCAGCAGGGAGGCGATCGCCACCAGCGGCTGGGCGATATGCCCGCCGCCCAGCACCAGCAAGCGGGCAACCGGATGCAGGGGTTCCACGAAGACGCTGGTTGCCCCACACGCCCCGGCGATCTCCAAAAGCTGCGCCGTCCGCTGCAGCAGAAACTCCAGCGCCTGTTCCCGCATCCTCGCCGTCAGCGCAGCATCGCCCAGATCGCCAAAGATACCGGACCCGGTAATCAGGAGCTTGCACCCCAGCAGGTTTTCCTGCCCCCTTGCAGACGCCACCACGGTAGCCAGGGCGATCCGCTCCCGCTTGGACACGGCTTGTCGCAACTGCTGATACAACTACCTCACTCCTCGCCTCTCATGAAAAGGATCTCAAAGTCGCTATATCTTCAGGGAGCGCAACTATTCAGGGTAGTCGTCTGTGATAAATATCCTCGTGACAATATGCCATATTTTCAATCCTAGACAAGCTGAGTAGTTACGAATCATAATAGTCCAGGAAGGAGTGATGTTGGCCATTCTTCTGCCAGCCCAGGACGCAATCCATGTTGACGTTCTGGGCGGCCTTGAAGATGAACTTGTCAACATCTTTGAACTGCTTGCCCAGGTCTGCGATCAGGTCCTTGATCTGATAGCGCTTGTTCCCCTTCCTGACCGCTGCCACCATGCAGGCGCAATTCAACGGCCAGATGCCGCTCTCACTGGTGTAGCTCTCGATATGGCGCTCTTCCACGTAGTAGAGCGGCCGGATCAGTTCCAACCCCTCGAAGTGGGCGGACTTCAGCTTCGGCAGCATGGTCTTGAAACTCCCCGTATAGAAAAGGTTCAGCATGGTAGTCTCGATGACATCGTTGAAGTGATGGGCCAGGGCCAGCTTGTTGCATCCCAGTTCCTGTGCCTTGGCATACAGCGCCCCGCGGCGCATCTTGGCGCACATGTAGCAGGGGTAGTCCTGGGCGATCTTCCCGGCGATTTCAAAGATCCTGGTCTCGAACAGGTGAATGGGTATGTTCAGAAAGCTGCAGTTCTCGACCAGCAAATCCCTGATGTCCTTATGGTATCCGGGGTCCATGGAGACGAACTCCACCGTGAAGTTGGCCTTCCCATGGCGCTGCAGCTCCTGAAACAGCTTGGCCATCAGGAGGCTGTCCTTGCCGCCCGAGACCGCCACGGCGATCTTGTCCCCGTCCTCCACCAACTGAAAATCTTTGATGGCTTTGATGAACTTTGTCCAGACGCACTTCCTGTTCTTGGTGATGATGCTGCGCTCTATTTCTTGCAGCGATTCCCTATCGCTGCCTGGAACCAATCTCTCGCAGCCTTTACCGGCCAGATCACTCATCTGATCACCCCTTCCGGCAACATTATAGCAAAAGACCCCCGGCCTGTCGCAGCCAGGGCCTTTCTTGACTCTCAGTAGATGTCATTTCCTGTAAGTATGTTTACTTCCACCGCATCCGGGCTTACCGGCCGGTCATCTCGCCATCGTTAGCAGGAGCTGATTCTTCAGCTTGAATCTGCCTGGTGGCCCTATCGATCACATCCAGAGTCTCGATCTCGCTGCCTGTTGATGCCCCCAGTTCCTTAAATCTGCGTGCTGCCACCAGGACCCTGCTTTCCAGCGAACCGACAGCCTTATTATAGGCATCGACTGTCCTATCCAATCCCTTATGGATGTCTGCAAAATAGCCGGTCATGGTCCGGATGCGATCATACAGACTCTTTCCCAGGTCGCTTATGGCCTGGGCGTTTTCAGCGATCTGTTCCTGGCGCCACCCATAAGCCACCGCTCTTAGCAGGGCGATCAGGGTGGTCGGAGTGGCCAGAATGACCTGCTGTTCCACACCGCACTCGATCAGGCCGGGATCTTGCTCCAGGGCAGCGCTGAAAAAAGCCTCCCCCGGAAGAAATAAAACCACAAACTCCGGTGTGGGTTTGAACTGCTCCCAATATCCCTTGCTGCTCAGACGGGCCAGGTGGTTTCGCACCTGGCGGGCATGATCCTTGAGCCTGGATAATCTCAGATCGTCATCCTGCGCATCCAGCGCCTCCAGGTACGCCTGCAAAGGCGCTTTGGAGTCGATCACGATATTCTTGTTGTTAGGCAGCTTCACCACCATATCGGGGCGCAACTGGCCATCTTCAGTATTGGCGGTCTCCTGTTGAACAAAATCGCAGTATTCAACCATACCTGCCAATTCAACCACACGCCGCAACTGGATCTCTCCCCAGCGACCGCGCACTGCAGGGGAGCGCAGGGCCTTCACGAGATTGGCAGTTTCTCCTTTAAGCTGCAGTTGAGCATCATTCAACGATCTTATCAATAATTTCAGGCTGTCGTAGGCTGATACCCGAGCAGTCTCAATGTCATGAATTTTGGTATCGACCTTGTCCAAGGATTCTTTCAAGGGCTTCACTAGTTCGTCGATAGCCTTTTGACGATTTTCCAGGTCGCTCTTAGCGCCCTCTTGATACCTTTCCAGGTTGGCCTTTGCCAGATCTAAAAACGCCTGGTTGTTGCTCTTCAAGGCATCCGCTGCCAGGGCCTTGAAGGCATTTGACAGTTGGCTCTCCGCTTCTTCCATCAAGGCAAGCTTTTCCGAGGTCGCCTTTTGTTCTGCAAAAAGAGACCTGTTTTCGTGCTGAAGCTCTTTTATTTGTTCATCCTTGCCATTGAGACTGCTTTCCAGGGCTCTGATCTGTTGGGCTTTAGCATCAACCCGTTCCAGCAGCGTCGCCCGCTCTGCTTCTGCCCCCATCCTGGCCTGGGCGCGGGCGTGTTGAATTTTTGCACGAAGTACTGACCAGGCAAGACCTCCGCAGACAATGATTCCAATCACAAATCCAAACAGAAAAAAAAGTGACGGCATGTGAACCTCCTGCCTTGTTTACTTTCTCATACACCCCGGCATCAAAGTGCAGGCTTCCATACAGGCTCAACACATGCCGGGGACTTTTCCATTCCTCTCATCCATCCCGCCTACTCTCCAATTATTTTAACAAGGACACGTTTTTTTCTTTTGCCGTCAAATTCCCCATAAAATATCTGCTCCCATGGGCCGAAGTCAAGCTTGCCGTCAGTGATGGCAACCACAACATCCCTTCCCATGACCGAGCGCTTGATATGGGCATCCGCATTATCCTCATATCCATTGTGAAAATACTGATCGTGCGGCTTCTCCGGAGCGATTTTTTCTAAAAAGTTCTCAAAATCCCGGTGGAGCCCCTTCTCGTCATCGTTGATAAATACGCTTGCCGTTATGTGCATGGCATTACAAAGCAGCAGGCCTTCCTGGATCCCGCTTTCCTGCAGGCATGCCTGGACCATCGGAGTGATATTGATAAACTCCCTTCTTTGTCTAGTTTCAAACCATAGCTCTTTCTTGTAGCTTTTCATATGTCCCTCCACTCACGTAAATATCTTTATTGCAAAAGATCGGCATTTACATGTGCCTCATGTCCATATAAAAATGCAGACCGCTACGGCAGGTCTGCTCTGATTTACAAATTGGTGGAGGCGAGGGGACACGTATTCTGCAGGTTTCCCTGCGGCGTGGACTATATCTTTGCCCGCGCGCCCTCTTTGCGGGCATCCGGCGGGCACCTGGCGTGTTATGGAGAGCGAAGACTTGTTGCTGCTCTCCATCCAAGGCCAAGGCCTTGAGTCTCTACAGGGCTTGCACCCCTCGGTATTGCCATGCAGCTTGCGCTGTTTAGGTTTCACCGATTAAGCCAGGTTATCACCCGGGTGTTACCACCCGGGGCGACCCAATTGATCGAACCCCTGTCCGAAAGAAAGGCCACAAAGGTTTCTCCGAGCGCAGCCGGTGTTTAGGATTCGCCCCGAACACGACGCCCTCCGGCAGGCCTCGCTGGCGCTATCTCGATAAGGTTCCCGTCAAGGCCTCCGAGAATTGGCCCTTAGGTATCCTGCTAGTCGGCGCCCTATCCCAGGCCGCAGGAGATCCCGGGTAGGACGGGCTGCCTGTTAGGCAGCCAGTGCTAAGTTATCGTTGGCAGTTAATGATTTTCCACCGTATCATACGGGCAGGTGGGACCCCAGCTCGCTTCCCTTGCTCCTAATTCCCCCGTCGAAGCCAGTACGCCCCCATATCTTGATCTCGTTCTCTCCGGCCAGGTTAGCACCCGGCCCGGTCTGAACCTTCTGTAACGAATTATATCACAAATGCCTGCTTTTTAAAAGTGTCCTGGCAGTTTTCCACAACATCACCATCAGATCCTGACAGTCTGTTAGTCACGGTCACGGCCGCGCAGTTCCCGGGCGATCTCCCGGTCGGCGTCACGCTTGGCGATCTCCTCCCGCTTGTCGTACAGCTTCTTGCCCCGGGCCAGCGCCAACTCCACCTTGACCCGGCCACGCTTGAAGTAGACCCGCAGCGGGATCAGGGTATACCCCTTCTGGGTCGTCTGCCCCAGCAACCTCTTGATCTCCTGCCTGTGCAGCAGCAGCTTGCGCAGCCGCCTGGGGTCGTGGTTGAACCGGTTCCCCTTGTCATAGGGGCTGATGTGCATGTTGTGGACGAACACCTCATTGTCAGACACGTCGGCGTAACTGTCTCTCAAATTTACCTTGCCGGCCCGCAACGATTTTACCTCCGTCCCCACCAGGGAGATGCCGGCCTCGTAGGTTTCATCTATAAAGAAATCGTGGCGGGCCTTGCGGTTCTCGGCCACGATTTTGATCGGCTCCCGTTGTACCTCCCCCATCCTGATCCCCCTCTTTACATCGGATGTCTGATGCCGGAAGTCAGATGCCGGATGAAAGACTTGCATGCTTCCAAAGGGCTGTTTTTTATCTTTATTCTGACTTCCGGCCTCTTTCCTCTGACCTTTGAGATCAGCGGCCCATGAAATCGTCCATCTGGGCCTGGGACATGATGATGTACTTACTCTTGGCGGTAGCGATCAGCCGTTCCTCCTGGTCCCGGATTTCTCCTTCAACATCCACAAGCCGGCCGTGCCCGCGGGCACCTGGTTCTGCGACACGGACGTGGCAATAGAGGCGGGCGCCGATGCGGGCCGGAAGGCGGAAGCGCACCTCGATGGAGGCAGTAACGGCTAATTGCTTGATCACGGAGTAGATGGCATGGAACATCAGGTCATCGAACACTGCGCTTAGCACGCCGCCGTGCACCACCCCGGGATAGCCCTCCCAGCGGGCGTCCGGCTGGAACTCGGCCCTGGCCTCTCCGCCACCGGAGACGATATTCAACTGCAGACCCGCCTCGTTCCTGCTACCGCAGACAAAGCAGTGATCGAAGCTCCGCACTTCCAGCGATTTTCCCTCCCGCCCAACCACTAACCACCAAAATCCTCTATCTTGGCCATCAGCTCGAAATCGATCTGCCGGTCCTCCAGGCTCGCCCGCGCCAGTTGCACACGCACCTTGTCGCCAATCCTGAAGACTTTCCTAGTATGTTCACCGGTCAGGGTGTAGTTCTTATCATCAAACAGGTAGTAGTCGTCGGCCATGGAGGAGACGTGCACCAGGCCATCGATGCCGTTGGGCAGGGCGACGAACATCCCGAAGTTGGTCACGCTGGAGACAAATCCGTCGAAGATCTCCCCCAAGAACTGCCGGATATACTCCACCTTCTTGAGGTCCACCGTCTCCCGCTCCGCCTCTTCAGCCACCAGCTCCCGCTTGGAACTCTGCAGGGCATTAACCTGCATCTGCTGCTCCAGGACTTCCAGGCGCTCGGCAGTGAGTGACCGGTGGGCGATGATCTCCCTGAGCATCCGGTGCACGATCAGGTCCGGGTAGCGGCGGATCGGGGAGGTGAAGTGGGTGTAGAATTCCGCCGCCAGCCCGAAGTGCCCCAATGGCGCCGGGGCGTAGCGGGCGTGCTGCAGGGAGCGCAGCATCACCGTGTGTACCACCAACTGCTCCGGCTTGCCATTCACCTGCTGCAGGACATCCTGGAAAAACCGGGGATGCACCCCGCCAGACACTGGAATATGGTAGCCAAAGCCATGCAGGAACTCGTTCAGGGCGGTGAGCTTCTCCTGTTTCGGTTCCTCGTGCACCCGGTACAGCAGCGGGACGTCAAGGTTAAAGAGGTGCTTGGCCACGGTCTCGTTGGCCATCAGCATGAACTCCTCGATGATCTGGTTGGCGATCGACTGTTCCATCAGGCTGACATCCCGCGGCCGGCCGCTCTCGTCCAGGTACACCTTGCATTCGGGAAAATCGAAGTCCAGCGCTCCGCGCCGATGCCGCTGCTGACGCAGGATCAGGCAGATGTCCCGCATCTGCTCGAAGGTTTCCACGAAGTGGGCATACCGCTGGCAGAGCACCTCATCATGATCGTCCAGGATGCGCCGCACATTGTTATAGGTCATCCGCTCGTCGACGCGGATCACCGCCGGGCCGATCTCATAGCGGACCGCGTGCCCTTCTTTGTCGATCTCCATGAACACCGAGAGCGCCAACCGGTCAACCCCGGCGTTGAGGCTGCAGATCCCGTTGGAAAGCCGCCCCGGCAGCATGGGTATGACCCGGTCCACCAGATAAACGCTGGTGCCCCGCTGAAACGCCTCCTTGTCCAGCTCGCTGCCTTCTCTGACGTAAAAGGCAACGTCGGCGATGTGCACTCCCAGCCGGTAGTTGCCATTGCCAAGCATCTCCAGTGAGACCGCGTCGTCCAGGTCTTTGGCGTCATCCCCGTCGATGGTTACCATCGGCAATTCCCGCAGGTCCCAGCGCCCATCCTCATCATCCACCGCGATCTCCAAGGGGGTGGCATCGGCATCCTGCAGCACCCGCGGCGGGAACTCCTCGGGCAGGCCATACTTCTTGATAATGGACAGGATGTCCACACCGGGCTCCCCGGACGCCCCGAATACCTCCACGATCTTGCCCTCCGGGTTGCGCCGGGCCTCCGGCCAGCGGGTGATCTCCACCACCACCTTGTCGCCGTTGCGGGCGCCCTTCTGATGGTTCTTGGGTACAAAGATATCCCAGCACAGTTTCTTCTCGTCCGGCACCACGAAGCCGATCTGGCTGCCTGTAGATTCGAACCTCCCTACCACGCGTCCGTTTGCCCGCTCCAGGACGCGGATCACCTCACCCTCGGAGCGCTTGCCATTAGAGCCGAAACCTAAAGGCCGGACCACCACCCTGTCGCCGTGCATGGCGCCACCCAAGTTCTCCTTGGAGATGTAGATGTCATCTCCCTTGTCGTCGGGAATGAGAAAGGCAAAGCCCTTGGGGTGTCCCTGCAGCACCCCCACTGACAGGTTCATCTTCTTGGAGACGCCATACAGGTTCTTGCGGGTCCGGACTACTTTCCCTTCCCGTTCCAGGTCTTTCAAAACCAGTAGCAGCCCTTCCGGTTCCAACTGGCCGAGTTGCCGCGACAGTTCCTCCACCTCCAGCGGGTGGTCCACCGCCTGCAAAAGTTGCAAAACCTGATCCCGACCCGTCAACTGCCTCTTGTCCGGCGCCTGATCCCGCTTCTGCCGTACTTTCCGCTGTCTGCGTTTTAACGCATTGTTTTTCAGCGCGGCATCGGCTGAAACGGCGCCCGCTTTCATTCTCGCGCTGTCCCGGGCGGCGGTGGGCTTAGTCCCTGCCTTATTCTCAGACCTGGCGTCAGCCCTTCCGGCGCCCGCTTTCATTCTCGCGCTGTCCCGGGCGGCGGTGGGCTTAGTCCCTGCCTTATTCTCAGACCTGGCGTCAGCCCTTCCGGCGCCCGCCATTGCTGTCGTCCCGGCCTTCCTGGCAGGGGGTCTGGCTCCCGAGCCTCGTTTGCTCTTGTAGCCGGTTTTTACCTCCCCGGCCCCGGCGTCGATCCTGGACGCGACACCGGCTTTCGCTTCCGGACCGGACCGGACCGGACCGCGCCCGCCTGGGTGGTCACCCGAAGCAACGATGCCGGGCCCAGCGGATGCCCCATCCGCTCCGGACACCCGACGGGCATGGGCGCCGCCGGTTGCGGACACGGCCCGAGAGCCTTTACCCATTTTGTAGCCGGTTTTTTCACCGGCGCCGGCAATCTTGGTGTTTCCGTACTTCTTCGTTGGTGGTCTGTTCTGTGGCATATATCTCACCTGTCCCATAATATTGGTCGTCTACCCCATCTTATCATGCGGTCATCAAACCATCAATGCTGCAATCTCCTTTTTCCCGTCTCTTAATGTGAAAACGGCTTAAATCTTGTAAATCTTGCCATTTGGTTGACAATATTAGAATAATTTGCTACCCTTTATGACGTGCCATGTAATGCATCGCGCTTCGTGATGTTCTGCTTTGGGAGTTTTTCAGAGGGAATATGTTTATGAAGGGAGTGACAGCCTGCAAAACCCCTTCGAACTGCAAAAAGGTAATCCGGCCAGACAGCAAATAAGTAAATCGGGAAACCCTCATGAACTAGCTCTCACACGCAATAATGTAGATCCGTATGGCATGCTGGACTGTCTCCGGCAATACCTCAGCAGCACCAGTTCTGCTGGCGTCAGAATCAAGGATCACGCAACAGTCAGTTCTCAAAAATCAACTGTTTTTGTGGAGCCCTGCTACAGATTCAAGCTCTCTTCAAAATTACTTTGAAAGAAAAGGCGGTTTTTATATGAAGAAGTTAGTGCTTGGAGGACTATGCAGCCTACCCCTGGTGTTGCTCTCGCCAATGATGGCCTTTGCCAGCGAGGCGAATCTGAAGATTCCTAGCCTTAGCCAGGATCAAAATAATTTGCTTCTCATCGGTATCGTCGTCTGCATACTGGGCATGTTGTTCGGTCTATACCAGTTCACCAAGGTCAGGAAAATACCAGCCCATCAATCCATGCTGGATGTGGCGAACACCATCTATGAGACCTGCAAGACCTACCTCATACAACAGGGTAAATTCCTTCTGATACTGTTTGCCTTTATCGCTGTCTGCATCGCTTTCTATTTCGGCTTCTTACAGCAAACCTCCGTTGGCGGCGTATTGCTCATCCTGTGCTGGACAGTGCTGGGCATTCTCGGATCGTACAGCGTCGCCTGGTATGGCATCCGCATGAACACGCTGGCCAACAGCCGGACAGCATTTTGCGCGCTCGAGACAAAACCCCTCAAGCTCTTGAATATCCCCCTCGATGCCGGCATGAGCATCGGAGTGCTCCTGGTTTGCGTCGAACTGATCATGATGTTGATCATCCTGCTGTTTGTACCCAGG
>PKYJ01000090.1:10161-14116 GCA_003132605.1 Peptococcaceae bacterium
GGCATCTTCACCAAGATCGCCGATATCGGTTCCGATCTGATGAAAATCACCTTTGGCATTAAAGAGGACGACCCGCGCAACCCGGGTGTGATCGCCGACTGCACGGGAGATAACGCCGGCGACAGCGTGGGGCCGACCGCAGATGGCTTCGAAACCTATGGTGTTACCGGTGTGGCGCTGATCTCTTTCATTGTCCTGGCTGCGGGTATGCTTCCGGGAATGTCCGACACTTTGAAAATTTCCCTGCAAACCACCCTGCTGACCTGGATCTTCGTCATGCGCGTGCTCATGGTCATTACCTCGGTAGCCTCATTCTACATCAACAGGGCTTTCAGCCAGGTAATGTACGCCAATAAAGATGATTTCGATTTTGAACAGCCCCTCAGCAGCCTGGTGTGGATCACCTCCATCCTGTCCATCGTGGTCACCTTCGCCGTCAGCTATTTCATCCTGGGTCCCGGTTCGTGGGCGCCGGCCGAACTTCATAGTCTCTGGTTCGTGCTCGCCATCATCATCAGTTGCGGCACCCTCGGGGCAGCCCTGATTCCCGAGTTCACCAAACTATTCACCAGCCCCAAATCGGCTCACGTGGCAGAAGTTGTCAAGGCATCCAGAGAAGGCGGGGCCTCCCTGAACATCCTGTCCGGTCTGGTGGCGGGCGACTTCAGCGCCTTCTGGATTGGCATGGTGTTCCTGCTCCTCATGTTCATCGCCTACTATGTCAGCGGATACGGCCTGAGCGCGATCATGATCTATCCCTCCATCTTCGCATTTGGCCTGGTGGCCTTCGGATTCCTCGGTATGGGCCCGGTGACGATTGCCGTTGACAGCTATGGCCCGGTTACCGATAACGCCCAGTCCATCTACGAGCTGTCGCTGATCGAATCCATTCCCGGTATTGAAGGAGAGATCCAGCATAAATTTGGCTTTAAACCGGATTTCGAGAAGGCAAAGCACTTTCTGGAAGCCAACGACGGCGCCGGAAACACCTTCAAGGCAACTGCCAAGCCGGTACTGATTGGGACGGCGGTGGTTGGCGCCACCACCATGATCTTCGCCCTGATCCTGGTGATCCAGCAAGTGCTGGGGGTTACGCCGGAGTCGATCCTCAACCTGCTCAATCCGTATACCATCCTGGGATTATTGGCCGGCGGGGCGGTAGTCTACTGGTTTACCGGAGCCTCCACGCAGTCCGTGACCACTGGGGCTTACAGAGCGGTGGAGTATATCAAGCAGAATATCCAACTCGATGCCAATGCCAGCCAGAAGGCGTCCACCGAAAAGTCCAAAGAAGTGGTGAAAATCTGCACTCAGTACGCCCAGAAGGGCATGTTAAACATCTTTATCGCCATCTTCTCCTTTGCGCTGGCCTTTGCCTGCCTCTCATCCCCCAGAAACGGCAACGAATCGGTGGCCCTGTTTGTCTCCTACCTGATCTCGATCGCCATTTTCGGTCTGTTCCAGGCCGTCTTCATGGCCAACGCCGGTGGGTGCTGGGATAACGCCAAAAAAGTGGTCGAGGTGGACCTGCAGGAAAAAGGCAGTGCGCTGCACGATGCTACAATAGTGGGCGATACCGTAGGCGACCCCTTCAAGGATACATCCTCGGTGGCCCTGAACCCGATCATCAAGTTCACGACGCTGTTCGGCCTGCTGGCGATGGAGATCGCCATCAGCCCCTCGTTCAGAAACGCGGCCCCTGCTGTCGGGGTTGTTTTTCTGCTCATCGCCCTCTTCTTCGTATGGCGCTCGTTCTACGGGATGAGGATTCCGACAGACAAATAGAACAACGGCCCTGTCCACCAAGCTTAAAAGCCGCTTTCCAAGGAAGGAGAGCGGCTTTGCTTATTGGCATTTGTTTGTTTCAATCGCCCACACCAGGCGGGTGACCCGGTCTTGGTCTCCCTGATCGGCACTTCGAGTTCGATTTGCTTTTCCTTTCGAACCTCCTCCGCATCCAGGCTAACGCCCGGCCTGAAAGAATGCGGAGCACAGGGAACTTCGAGTTCTAGGACGCCCAGGGCATGGCCAGCAGCAGGGTCAGCAGCAGGAAGCCGGCCGCGAATACCATAGATAGCCTATTCAGGAAGTCGTCGAGTCCCTTTTTTTTCCCCAGCAGTGACTGCGCGCCGCCCGCGATGGCCCCGGACAAGCCGGACGCATGGCCGGACTGCAGCAGGATGGTGGTGATGACCCCGATGCTGAACAGCACCTGCAATGCGATCAAGATCGTTTTAAAATAACTCAAACCGCTACTCCCCCTTTTCGAGGTTCGAAGTTCGATGTTTGAAACTCGATGTTCGATTGCCTTTCCCTGCGAAACTCGAGCAGAACCTCGAACTCGAGGGAACGCAATTATTATAGCACCACCGGCAATGATTGTCAAAGAGTTCTTAGCTTCAGTGGGGGCTTGCCTTCCCCCACTCACCACTAACGACCAAAGCTTATCGGAGCATGCCGGCGTAGGAGGCGGCGCTGCCAAGCTCCTCCTCAATCCGCAGCAGTTGGTTGTACTTGGCCACCCGGTCGGTCCTCGAGGGGGCTCCGGTCTTGATCTGGCCGGCGTTTAGGGCAACTGCAAGGTCAGCGATGGTGGTGTCCTCGGTCTCCCCGGAGCGGTGGGAGATAATCGCCTTGTATCCGGCACGCCTGGCCTCCTCTACGGTCTCCAGGGTCTCGGTCAGGGTCCCGATCTGGTTGATCTTGACCAGGATAGCGTTTGCCACCCCCAGCTCGATCCCTCTCTTCAGACGCTCCTGGTTGGTGACGAAGATGTCATCCCCCACCAGTTGGATCTTCTTGCCCAGGCGCTGGGTCATCCGGTGCCAGCCATCCCAGTCATCCTCGGCCAGACCGTCCTCGATGGAGACGATCGGGTAGCGTTCGATCAGCCTCCCGTAAAAATCGATCATCTCGTCGGCGGTACGGACGATCCCGCCGCTGCGGAAGTGGTACCCCCCGCCCTGGAACAGCTCGGTGGCCGCCACGTCCAGGCCGAGGAAGACCTCCTCGCCCGGCTTGCAACCGGCCTTGCGGATCGCTTCCACGATCACGTCCAGGGCCTCCTCATTCGAACCTAGCTTTGGGGCGAAGCCCCCCTCATCACCGACTGCGGTGCTGTAATCCCCTGCCTTCAGTACCGAACGCAGGGCGTGAAAGATCTCTGCCCCCATGCGCAGGGCACCGCGGAAGCTTTCCGCCCCCAGAGGGATGATCATGAATTCCTGGATATCCACGTTGTTATCGGCGTGTTTGCCTCCGCTCAGGATGTTCATCATGGGCGCCGGCAGCAGGCGCGCCCAGACGCCGCCGATATAGCGGTACAAGGGTAGCCCCATACTCTCGGCCGCCGCCTTGGACGCCGCCAGGGAGACCCCCAGGATAGCGTTGGCCCCCAGTTTATCCTTGTTGGGCGTACCGTCCAGGTCGATCATCGTCTGGTCGATCAGCACCTGGTCGGTGGCGTCCATGCCGATAACCTGAGGAGCGATGACGGTCATGACGTTGTCGACAGCATTCCGGACTCCCTTGCCCAAATAGCGGTCCTCTTCCCCGTCCCGCAGTTCCAGAGCCTCATGAGCCCCCGTAGAGGCCCCCGACGGCACCGCCGCCCGGCCCATACTGCCATCCTCCAGGTACACGTCCACCTCCACGGTGGGATTGCCCCGGGAGTCCAGGATCTCTCTTGCCAGCACCTCCATGATCAGAGGCAATGTCAACACCTCGTTCAGAACAAAAGCCAGAGGCCGGAAGTCGGGTGTCAGAATATTTCCCCGGTATTTCCTTTAGCCTTTTCCCTGCTTCTGTCTCAATTTTTTTCTTCCGCGCCCGCGCATGCGAGCACCCGTGTCTACTACGCAGGCACCTGGCGGCGTCATGAGGGCCTATTCTAAAAGCTGAAAACCCGGCACTAGAGACTTTTAACTCTGACTTCTGACCTCTTGCTTCCGACCTC
>PKYJ01000013.1:0-183 GCA_003132605.1 Peptococcaceae bacterium
GAGCGGGTAGTCATCTGTGGGAAATGATCTTGCCCAGTTAGTGCTTGCCAAAGAAGCGTCGGGAAGGTTACGATCGCGCATTCCAAACAAGGACTTGCATAGCCCGGGGAAACGATCTCCTCCCGCTGACCCGCTCTCTGGCTATGATGCTAACCTCTCAACCTTGACGGCACAGACCTTGTA
>PKYJ01000013.1:208-4009 GCA_003132605.1 Peptococcaceae bacterium
CCCTGACCTTGGATTCACACTCGCCGCGCCGCGATGAGACCCTGATCCTGTCGCCGGTTTCCACGCCCAGACCGCAGGCATCATCCGGGTTAACCCAGGCGTACTCCTCGTTCCACAGGGTCATTATACCAGCGGAATAAGGGGTTGTCACATTGTAGTGCTGCAGGATGCGCCCGGTATTGAGCAGGAACGGGTAGTCCTGGTCCGGCATCTCGCCTGGCGGCACGTGTTCGATCCCCTGAAACAGGCCCTTGCCCCGGGTAAACTGGGTGCCGTGCAGGATCGGCGTGCCCATGTGTTCTGTGTTCGGACATGGCCAGTGCAGACCGCACTGATCGATCCTGCCATAGTTGATGCCGGCGAAGGACGGGGCCAGGGAGGCCATCTCATCGTAGATCTCACCCGGGTGGCTGTAATTTGCCGGACACCCCATCCTAGTCATCATCTGGCAGATGGTCTGCCAGTTGGCCTGTCCGCACAGCGGTTCGATCGCCTTGCGGACCCGCTGGACGCGACGCTCGGTGCTGGTGAAGGTGCCGTCGCACTCGGCAAAACTGGCGGCGGGCAGGATCACGTCGGCGTATACCGCCGTCTCGGTCAGGAACAACTCCTGCACCACCAGGAACTCCAGCTTCTCCAAGCCAGAACGGATGTGGTTGCTGTTTGGGTCGGTGAGCACCGGGTTCTCGCCCAGAATGTACATCGCCTTGACAGTGCCATAGTTGGCCCCCTCGAACATCTCCGGGATCTTCAGCCCGACCTTGCCTGGCAGGGACACACCCCAGGCCTGCTCGAACTTGGCCCGGACATTGTCGTCGTTCACATTCTGGTAGCCCTGGTAGACGTTAGGCAGGGCGCCCATGTCGCAGGCTCCCTGAACGTTGTTCTGGCCGCGCATCGGGTTGACCCCGGTGTTGGGCTTGCCCAGGTGCCCGGTCAACATGGCGATGTTGGCGCAACTCATCACGTTCCTGGTGCCGCAGACGTGCTCGGTGATCCCCAGGGTATAGTAGAGACCGGCCTTCTTGGTGATGGCGTAGAGGCGGGCGACATCATAAAGCATGTCCACCGGCACCCCGGTGATCTCGGAGACGCGTTCCGGTGTGTAACTGGCCACCGTCTCCTTGAGAGCATCGAAATTCTCGGTGCGCTCCTCGATGAACTGCTTGTCCTGCAGGTCTTCCTTGATGATGATGTGCATCAGGCCATTGAGGAGGGCGATGTCGGTGCCGGACTTGAGCTGCAGCCAGTAGTCAGCCTCCTCGGCCAACTCGGTGCGCCGCGGGTCGATCACGATCAGTTTGGCGCCCCGGCGGTGGGCCTGTCTCATCTTGCATCCGATAACCGGGTGGGCCTCGGTGGGGTTCGTTCCGATCAGGAACAGGAGTTCCGAGCCGTCAACGTCACTGATGGGGTTGGTCATTGCTCCGCTGCCGAAAGAAGTGGCCAGACCGGCCACGGTCGGAGCGTGTCAGGTACGGGCACAATGGTCGACGTTGTTTGTGCCCATCACCACCCTCGTGAATTTTTGCACCAGGTAATTCTCCTCGTTGGTGCACCTGGCGGAACTTAGTGCCACAAAGGAATCGGCGCCGTGCTTGTCCCTGATCTCCTTGAAGCGGGTGGCGATCAGACCGAGGGCTTCTCCCCAGGTGGCTTCCTCGAACTTGCCGTTCTTCTTGATCAGCGGCTTGGTGAGACGCTTGGGGTTGTGGACGTAGTCCCAGCCGAATCGCCCCTTGACACAGAGGGCGCGCCCGTTGACGGGGCCGTTCGTGGAAGTCACGCCTACGATTTTGCCGTCCATGATGTTGAGATCGAAGTTGCAACCGACACCGCAGAAGGGACAAGTTGTCCTGACCCTCTTGAGCTCCCAGCGGCGGCCCTTGCCGCGCATCTGCTTCTCGGTCAGTGCCCCGGTCGGGCAGACAGAGACGCAGTTGCCGCAAAAGACGCAATCTGATTCGATATATGGGGTGTCGCCAAAGGGAGCCACCTTGGTGCCAAACCCCCGGTAGGCGAAGTCCAGGATGTCCTTGCCGGTTATCTCGTTACACGCCCGGATACACTTGCCGCAGACGATACACTTGTTGAGGTCGCGGACGATGAAGGGGTTGCTCTCCTCCAGGTCGTAGTGATGCTCCTCGCCTTTAAAAGATCCCTTCGTGACGCCGTAGGCGTAGCAGTACTCGGCAAGCCTGCAGTCGCCCATCTTCTCGCAGGTCAGGCAGTCCATCGGATGGTTGGCCACCAGCAGTTCTAGAATGGTCTTCCTGGCTTCCATCACTGCCGGCGTGTCTGTGCGCACCACCATGCCCAGCGTGACAGTCGTCACGCACGATGCCGGCAGGTTGCGCATGCCGGCGATCTCCACCACACAGATGCGGCAGGCCCCCACCGAGCTCAGGCAGGGATCGTAGCAAAGCCGGGGGATATGGATCCCGATGGACTCTGCGGCGTCCAGGACCGAGGTGCCGGCCGGAACCTCAACATCCTTCCCGTCGATAGTCAACTTGACCAGATCCACGCACATCACTCCTCCCAGAAATTCTTAACGCTCAGGTCATTGTCTCTTTCCTCAGCAAAAACTCTTTTTAAAAAAGGGGGGTTGCCCCTATCTTGCCCTTGAAAGGGGCAGCCCGGGTGTGAGAAAAAGTGGCTTGAAACCCCAAATAAATGGGGACGCCAGCAAAAGAAAAACATCCGACCGCGGTTGGATGTTACATATCCCTGACTAACCAGGACCTGCCAAAAAAGAAAGGCCGGATCCCGGGTAGGCAGGACCAGGCCATCAAAGACGTTGATGTCTCATCAGACGCTGATGCAAGCTCCTTTCCAACCACGGGGGGCAAACCCGTTTCCAGGCTTACCGAATGGCCCTGCTGCCATAGCCTTCAGCCTTAGGCAGGCAGGACTCGGAGCTGTATTCACTTGTCTATAACGTATAATTCGTCAACAACTTGCTGTTTCCTGCATTTCAATCCACGCCCCCGTGCGGGGGGGGCGACAGCTATTTTTCCTTGCAGGCGCTCATTTAATGCCTGTCTCTCGATGTCGGAAGCTTGACTATCTTTTCCAACCGAACATCTAACCTCGTGCCTCGATTACGGCCACTGCAGGCCCTGGTCGTCTATCCTGGCATAGCTGAAGCCGGCGAACAGCGGGGCCAGCGAGGCCATCTCGGCGTAAATCTGCTCGGGATTCCGGTAGTTCATCGGGTAGCCGATCCTGGCGCTCAGCTCGGAGATCACCTGCCAGTTGGTCTTGCCCGCCAGCGGCTCGATCGCCTTGCGTACCCGCTGCACCCTGCGCCTGGTATTGGTGAAGGTGCCGTCCGTCTCTGCAAAGCTGGCGGCCGGGAGCACCACGTCGGCATACGCTGTGGTCTCCGACAGGAACATGTCTTGCACCACCAGGAACTCCAGCTTGGACAGGCCGGACCTGACCAGTTCACTGTCCAGGCCATCGCGCACCGGGTCATCGCCCAGGATGAACATCGCCCTAAGGGTACCGTCTTTGGCCCTATCAAACATCTCCTGGATGGTCAGCCCGGGCGCCCCAGGCAAGGAGACTCCCCAGGCGCTCTCGAACTTGGAGCGGACCCCCTGGTCGCTGACTCGCTGATAGCCGGGGAGGGCATTAGCCAGGGCGCCCATGTCACTCGCTCCCTGTGTGTTGTTCTGGCAGCGCAACAGGGTGATATTGATGAACTCCTTGGAGAGCTCCTCGCAGGTCGGGTCCTCGCAGCCCCTGGCCGCATGGCAGGTACGGGCATAATGGTCGATGTTGTTGGTGCCCATC
>PKYJ01000022.1 GCA_003132605.1 Peptococcaceae bacterium
GACCCCGGCGCCTTCATGGACCGGGCGCTGCTGGAGTCGAACCCGCACCAGTTGCTGGAGGGACTGATCATCGCCGCCTATGCGGTGGGGGCGGAACAGGCCTACATCTATGTCCGGGCCGAATATCCCCTGGCCATCAAGCGGCTCAGGATCGCCCTGGAGCAGTCCCATAGGCGGGGATTGCTGGGCCGGGACATCCTGGGAAGCGGGTTGAACCTGGAGATCACGCTGTTTCAGGGATCGGGCGCCTTTGTCTGCGGTGAGGAGACTGCCCTGATCACCTCGATCCAGGGCCGGGCCGGCATTCCCAACCACCGGCCGCCTTACCCGGCCACGGCGGGACTGCACGGCAGGCCGACCCTGATCAACAACGTCAAGACCCTGTCCTACGTGCCGCACATCATCCGGAACGGGACGTCCTGGTTCAAGAGCATTGGAACTCCCAACAGCCCCGGAACCGCAGTCTTTGCCCTGGCCGGCAAGGTTGTCAGCACCGGTCTGGCCGAGGTGCCGATGGGTACCACCCTGCGCAACCTGGTCTACGATGTGGGCAACGGGATCAGGGACGAGAAAAAGTTCAAGGCGGTGCAGATCGGCGGTCCCTCCGGGGGTTGCCTGCCCGAGTCCTCCCTCGACCTGCCGATCGACTTCGATTCGCTGCAGCAGGCAGGGGCGATGATGGGCTCCGGCGGCATGGTCGTGCTGGACGAGGACGACTGCATGGTGGAGATCGCCCGCTTTTTCCTGGACTTCACCCAGAAGGAGTCCTGCGGCAAGTGCACCTTCTGCCGCCTGGGGACGAAGCAGATGCTGGAGATCCTGACGGAGATCACCAAAGGGCAGGGCAAGGACGAGGATATCGACCTACTCCAGGAACTGGCTGAGGACGTCAAGCTGGGTTCGCTATGCGGTCTGGGTAAGACCGCTCCCAACCCGGTTCTGACCACCATCCGCTATTTCCGGCCGGAATACGAGGCCCATATCCGGGAGGGGCGCTGTCCGGCCTTGATGTGCAAGGACCTGATCAGCTACCGGATCGTTCCGGAAACGTGCAGCAAGCTCTGCAATGTCTGTATCGGGAGCTGTCCGGTGGAGGCGATCTATACCCGTCCGGACATGCTGAAAGGAATCTACGCGGACAAGTGTGTCAAGTGCAACAGTTGCATGGTTGCCTGTCCGCCGCAGTATAAGGCGGTCGTGAAGATGTCGCCGCCGGTTGTCGAAGAAGTTGTTGCCGAAGCTGTTGAGGGAGGGGGGAGCGAAGTTGAGCAGGGAAGTGGCGCTGAGCATTGACGACCGGCAGATAAAGGCCGCCGAGGGGGAGAGGCTGCTGTGGGCCGCCCTCGACAACGGGATCTATATCCCCCACCTGTGCGACCTTCGGGAGGCAGAGCGCACCGTTGCCAGTTGCCGGCTATGTTTCGTGGAGGTGGAAGGCCTGCAAGGTCCGGTCACATCCTGCACCCTGGCGGTGAGCGAGGGAATGGTTGTCAGGACTCGCAGCCCCAGGGTCGACCGCCTGCTGCGGACCGGCTTCGAGTTGCTGCTGTCCAACCATCGCCTGCGCTGTGCCAAGTGCGCCAAGAACAAGCGGTGTGAATTGCAAAAAATTGCCCGGGAGCGCGGCCTGAAGCTGAAGCTCACCCGGCTGCGCTCACTGCTGCAGGATGTGCCAATCGATGAGAGCGCGGATGTTTTCAGTTACGATGCCGGCAAGTGCGTTCTCTGTGGGCGCTGCATCTGGGCTGATCAGGAGCAGGTCGGGGTCGGGGCGATCGGGTTTATCAGGAGGGGCATGGCCAGGAAGGTGGCCACCTTTGAGGACGGCTGCCTGGCCGATTCGATCTGCACTCAATGCCAGGCCTGCGTGAAGGTCTGTCCGGTGGGAGCATTCTATTTAAAAGAGGATGAACTCCAGGTAAACGAAGTTAAAAAGAAGTGCTGAACAGAATAAATTGCACTCGCTATGCAGATAAAGGAAACCGGGGGATTTCCCGTCCCCCGGTTTGGTGCGCAGGTTTAATGTGCGTTACCGGTTCTGTGCCTGGACGCTGCGTTCCGCTCTGGCAATGGCAAGGCTTACCAGTGAACCACACATTCGGGATGGTACGCTTCCCCAACCCTCTTGTTGTACGGTATCATGCACTCCCATTTCTTTAGCCAGTTCGTACTTGAGAGCTTCAGACATCAAACTACCGTTTCTGCGCCCCATAGAAACCTCCTTTTGCGCACCTGGATCTAGTTTGGGCAGACGCCAATTTTTCATGCAGGCAGATGACAAGTTGTTTTTGACTTCACTGGTAAATTATAATATAATAATACAGTGTATCTTGCAGTTTTTTGCAAAAAGACGTCCTGTGCGGCGTGTTTTCGCGTTTTACCAGATGACTACCCGNNTGAAGCTTAGAAATCGTTGAACCTAATAAAGGAATGGGGACGCACCTCTTCGAGGAATGTCCCCCAATGAGGAGGGAAAGTTGCCTTGAAAGTCTACGAAACAGACCGCTTGCGCAACCTGGCCATCATTGGACACGGAGGCGCCGGAAAGACGTCACTGGTAGAGGCGATGCTGTTCAACGCCGGTCATACCAAGCGGCTGGGCCGGGTTGATGAGGGCAACGCCACTACTGACTATCTGCCCGAGGAGATTAAAAGAAAGATCTCGGTCAGCACGACNNCAGTGGTCGAGGCCGTTGCCGGTGTGGAGGTGCAGACGGAGATCGGCTGGCAGGAAGCCAACCGGGTGAAGCTTCCCAAAATGATCTTTATCAATAAGATGGACCGGGAAAACGCCAACTTTGACCGGGTATTGAGCCAGGTCAAGGATGTCCTGAAGTGCAACGCCGTACCGGTCGAACTGCCGATCGGGTCGGAGACGCAATTTTCCGGAGTCGTCGATCTGTTGACGATGAAGGCTTACCAGTACAACAAGGATGGCTCCTGCCAGGAGCAGGAGGTCCCCGGCGATCTCCTCGACGCCGCCCAGGAGGCCCAGCAGAACCTGATGGAGGCGGCAGCCGAGGGTGATGACGAACTGCTGATGCGCTACCTGGACGGGGAGACCTTGACAGGCGAAGAGATTTTCACCGGACTGAAGAAGGCCTTCCAGTCCCAGAGCCTGGTTCCCGTGCTCTGCGGTTCGTCCCTGAACAATATCGGCATCAGGCACCTGCTGGACTTTATCGTCAACGTGGTACCCTCGCCGGCCGACCTGGCCGAGCCAGGCGCCAACCTGCAGCAGGAGCCGTTGGCAGCGCTCGTCTACAAGACCATGGCCGACCCCTACGTGGGCAAAGTGAGCTTTTTCCGGATCTTTGGCGGCGTTCTGAAATCCGATAGCCAGGTGTACAACGCTAACAAGGAGAAGGAAGAGAAGATCGCCCAGTTGTTCGTGATGCGCGGCAAGCAGCAGGAGAACGTCATGGAAGTCAAGGCCGGCGACCTGGCCGCAGTGGCCAAGCTTCAGGAGACCGGCACGGGCAACACGCTGTGCCGCAAGGATAAGCCAATAATCCTGCCCGGTATCGATTTTCCCGAACCCAACCTATCCTTTGCCATCGAGCCCAAGAGCAAGGTAGACGAGGACAAGCTCGGCAGCGCCATGGCCAAGTTGGTGGAGGCCGACCCCACCATCCGCCTCTCCAAGAACGCGGAGACGAAGGAAACGATTCTCACCGGAATGGGGGATACCCACCTGGAGATTGTTCTGGAGCGCTTGCAGCAGAAGTTTGGCGTGGAGGTAACCTCGAAGAAACCGAAGATTCCCTACCGGGAGACTATTCGTTCCACGGTTCAGTCTGAAGGTAGGCACAAGAAGCAGACCGGCGGCCGCGGCCAGTTCGGCCACGTCTGGATGACGCTGGAACCCCTGCCCGAAGGCGGCTTTGAATTTGTAGAGAAGGTCTTTGGCGGGGCGGTCCCCCGGCAGTACTTCCCGGCGGTGGAAAAGGGCGTGCGCGAGGCCTTGAACGAAGGGGTGCTGGCGGGCTATCCGGTCACCGGACTCAGGACAACCCTCTACGACGGGTCCTTCCACCCGGTGGACTCCTCGGAACTGGCCTTCAAGCTGGCCGCGATCCTGAGCTTCAAGAACGGTATGGAGAAGGCGAACCCGGTGCTGCTGGAACCGGTCATGAATGTGGAGGTGACGGTTCCGGAGCAGTTCATGGGTGATATCATGGGAGACTTCAACAGCAGGCGCGGCCGGATTCTGGGGATGGAATCCCGGGACGGCGGCGTCCAGGTAATCAGGGCCACGGCTCCCCTGGCCGAACTGGCGGATTACGCCATCGTCCTGAAATCCATCACCCAGGGGCGCGGCACCTTTAAAATGGAGTTTTTCCAGTATGACGAGACTCCTGCCAGGCTGGCCGAGGAGATCATCGAAAAGCACAAGGCGGAACTGGAGAAAGAAAGAGAAAAATAGAGCCGGTTTCAGATAGGCAAGCGGCCTCTCCGGCCATCTGTGGTCAAGCGCCGCAACTGAATAGTTGCGGCTTTTTACTGTTCCCCCCCTTCGATCAGAGAGGCCGCCCGGCAGATCGTTTTCCTGCCGAACCGGTTGCGCACCAGGTCGCAGACCTGCCGGAGGATCATGCCGGTCTTGACTCCCTTTCCCTTCGCCTCGTAGCTTGCAGACAGGACGGTCCCGCGCCGCTGCTCCGGATCCCCGATCACCACCACGGGCTTCCCCCGCAGCCTCGGGTCCAGGGCCTGGTGCACGCTGGCGAAGAAGGAGTTCATGTCCGCCAGGAGAATCGCCCGTTCCATATAGTCCACCCCAAACGTCAGTTTGAATATTATTATATGACAAACGTCTGTTCCTGACAAGAGGAATTGATTGGAAGATCTTCTCCTGCATATCCTGACTAGAGGCTAAGGTCTCTGATTGACCGTCCATTTATGATCAGTTGAATTCAAAGCCTGTTATTTTTAGAGGACAACGAAGGAAAACATCGGGAAATGAAGAAAGATAACACAACACCGTTGGTATTAGCTTCGCTGAAGTGATGGGTCTTTCGCCATGAAGATGAAAAACTGCGATATATGTGGAAACGAGATGCCGGAGACGTTGATGGTCTGCCGCTTTTGTGGCTCCCATCAGCGCGCGAGAACGCGTGCTGGGCCACGCGAGCGGTTGCGTACGGTCAACATCGAGGCCGGCATGCCATCAGTTGAAGATGGACTTGCACGTCTTGAAGGCGATCTGGTGCGTGCCAAGCAGTCTGGCGTCCGTGTCGTCCGTGTGATCCATGGATGGGGTTCGACAGGAACAGGAGGAGCACTCCGCGACGCATGCCGGGCATTCCTGAAGAGGAAACTCACCGCCCGGCAGATTGCTAATGTCATCCATGGCGAAGACTACTCACAGACAACAAATGCTGGACGAGACCTTATGAACCACTGTCCGGAGCTGCGAGGCAGCGAGCGCCCAGACAGTCAAAACCCCGGCATCACATTCGTCGAGTTATATTGAAGGAAAATAAGATTATTCCACGAGAATAAACGAGAAACCACGGAAGCCGTCACGGCTTCCGTGGTCTTTTTGGTTTAGTAACCCATGCCAGTAAAGCAGCATATTGTGGGAGTGACAGAATTACATTAGCAAAGGAGGAAATAACGTGGGTGCAAAAGGTGACGCAGTTGGACTCGGCGGCGGTATCGGTGGTATTTTCGGCGGCGGTAGCACGATGCTGGTCTTTGTTCTCTTTCTGATCCTGATTCTACTTATCCTCGGAATCAATTAAAGATTCTTATAAATCCAGCACGTCCATCATTTAAGTCCCTGGGTAACCCTGGGGCTTATTTTTTCCCTGCCTCGGCAGCCACAATTCGCAAGTCTGCGCCCCAGGGTTACCCTTCTCCAGAATCCTGTCCAGCCCATCCTTCCCTTCGCTTCTCACCAGTTCCATCACGTGAATCACGGCCGGTACCCTGATAGAGGTCTGATACTTCCCGACGTCAACAATGCAGCCCAGACGCTTCTCAGTGGCGCCCTGGATGGTCACGAAGAATCGGCAGTCCCATCTCTCTGCGCGTCTCTATGCTTAAAAGATTGGATAGTGGGGAACTCCTAAGTCTACCGTTCCATACTAAGCGCAGAATAGCCCCAAAACGGGGTGCAAATAACCTGGCTGGTAGGATTGGACGTTTTGCGAGAGAAGCACCGCTTAAAAGGCAAATATGACGGGACGCCGATCAAGCCTTCCTCGTTCCAGTTATTTCGTCACCTTGGCGAAACGGGCCACCCTGAATGTAAGCTTCCATACGTTGCGGCATACCCATGCAAGCCTGTTGCTCAAGGCCGGTGAGTACCCGAAGGTGATATCTGAGCGGCTTGGACACTCGCAGATCGGGATCACGATGGACATATATTCGCACATAATGCCGGGCATGCAGAAGCAGGCGGCGGACAAAATAGAAATGATATTGGCGGGCAAAATTTGACCTCATATTAGAAATTTATTAGAAAAATGCTCTGACAAGCAAAACGGCAAGGACTCCCGAACCCTGGAAGCCTTGCCGTTATTGTGTTCTCTGGCAGGGGAGACAGGACTCGAACCTGCAACCAACGGATTTGGAGTTAAATGCTGACGTTTTACAGCAGTTTACTGCTTCCCGCAAAGGCCGGTATTATAGGATTCTTAGATTTAGAGGGAAGAGATAAACTACCCTAATTCAATATAATTTTCTCAAGTTTTTCTCAAACTATACTGCCCGCTATCCCTTACCTGGCGGGCATTTCCCGAACTTGCGAGGGCGACCAACACGGCGCTTTATTTTGTCCTGTTTTCGTGGCCGTCCGGGTGGCCGTCCATCCTTACGTTTCTTCTTGTTTTCCGTCTCCCATATCCGATAACAGTCCGGGCCTCCGTGACTGTCAATTTTATGCTTCGTCCTGCACTCATTAGACTTGCAGTTGTGCATCTTCGGATGAGACACCGGCACCTTAAAAACGGCGCTGCAATAAGGGCAGATCCTGACCCGGATATGATTGTCCAGGGCGTGCCATATCTCTGCCCAGGCAAGAGCTAGCAGGCTGTCTGATTCGTGACACCGCGCAAGGCTGCCGTCTTGCATGGACTCTATTGTGGCCGGGGCCTCCTGCAACCGATGGTAGAGGCAGGCGGCTGCCACAGGCTCCATCGTTCCGTCACCAGGCATATAGAGGGCTTCCGCGCCATACAGGACGGGCCTTTTTTGTTCGTAAAGCCATTCATTCACAGCGAAGCGCAGCGCTATAACTTCAACAACCAGTAAACGCTCTGCTGAGACTGGCATAATATCGCAGATTTCTTTTGGCGGCCAGAGTCTGCGACTATAACCTATGATTCCCAGGCTGTCAAAGAAGCGCTGCTTACAGACGTCTTGTTCATTGAACGTTATTGTACCCGTGAAGCCATGAAAGGCCTTCAAAAAAGCATTTGTGATAAGCAGAGGATATGCAGTGCTGGTGTCCATCCAGCGCGGCGGCGGATGATTCATGTAATCAGCCATGTTAATGGTGCCGCTATCAAGGAATAATTCTTTGCCTGGCTGAAGCACAATTTTGAACCTGGCGTCCATAAAAACACCTCTATTATTTTCCTATTACGAACCACCTTTTTTAATTCGTTTTACCATCGGCTGTGTGTCTTGCTATTACTGGCATACAGCCTTTCCTATTACGGCCATTAACTTGCCTTAATAGGAGTATAACAGATAAACTTATAAAGTGAAAGGGTAAGAGAATAGCCGAAGGAGGCTGAGAAGTTATGGAGCAGGCAGCACTCGAAAGGAAAGCGGTATCGGTCCGCGAGGCAATGCGGATCACCGGCCTGGGGCGAAACAGTTTTTATTCTTTGCTCCAATCAGGGAAGATCCGGGGTTGCCGGGTGGGGGTTAAGTGGATCGTCAGCTTAAAGGCCATTGACGAGTTTTTACAGGGCGAGAGATGCCAGCAGTAAAACGAAAGCCACCGGGGGCGACCGGCGGCAGCAGGGATGAGACGGAGGTTTATTGTCTTATGAACAGTATAGCACAAAGTTATAGGATGATCACCTATGATCAGGTTGNNACCCGGGACATATTGCAGGCTTTGGGCTTTGACTTCTCCAACAACGGAGACCACCGGCACGAATCCGAGACAGTTTACGACTACCATGACATAGACGGCAAACTGTCTTATCAGGTTGTGCGTTTTCCTGCTAATGCGGATGGCACAAAGAATATGAAACAGCGCCGTCCTGACGGCAAGGGTGACTGGATATGGAACCTCAAAGGTGTCAAGCCTCTTCTTTACCGATTGCCGGAGACCTGGCAGGCCGTCAATAAGGGCGAGACTGTTTTCATTCCCGAAGGTGAAAAGGATTGTAACAACCTGACCCGGCTGGGCCTGGCCGCAACCACCAACAGTGGGGGCGCCTGCAAATGGGAAACGAAGTACGCTGATCTCCTCGCTGGCGCCGATGTCGTGATCCTGCCGGACAATGACGAACCTGG
>PKYJ01000131.1 GCA_003132605.1 Peptococcaceae bacterium
CTCGTGGCTAAAAACTGCGCCTGGTCCTGGACTTTGTACCACTGCCCCATCACACCCATGAACATGGCTGCGCCCATGAGGACGATCAGGAAAATAAAAATCATCCCGATGGTTCCGATCACTCTTTCGAGCATGTAATCCTCCCTAGAATCCGATTTGACCCTGGATCCATGTCGCTGCATCACTCCACATGCTTCTTACGGTTGTTCCGACGAGGCCGCCATTGCCGCCTGTGATGGCAAGGCCAACAATGATCAGGGCAACAACGACAGCAGAGCCGACCACCCACGTCATATCCGACAATGAACCGCGCTCATTCCTTATGAACGATCTGGCTGTCATAAATAATCTGACTACCAACGCTTTTCCTCCTTTCCCGGTCATGGATTGCTGATCGAATGCANNAGTTGCGAAATACCACATGGAAACGTCGAGATTGCCGGTAAACTCCTTGCCGATAAGTGGCAGCTTTGCCTCATTTAGCACAGGGACGTTGATGCTGATCAGATATCCGGGCTGGCTGGCTGTGCTGCCGTCAGGCAAAGAATCCCCTGCGCTCTCCGAGTCAATGTAGTTNNAGCGTGATCGGCCCCGGATATAGGGATCCGGCAAACTCATCACTGGTGAAAGTGGTATTGGTGAGGCTGCTGAATCCGGCTTCGAAATACTGCTCGACCTGCGGCAGGGCCGCATCTTGCGACGTTGTATCGGTGATGATCCCACCCATGTTGGCGGACCGGACAGCAAATTCTCCTGTTTCATGGAGATACATGTAAGTCTCCACGGCGTTTTTCCTGACTGCCACTATGGTAGCACCCAGCAACCCGAAGACTATCACCACAAACACGGCAAAAATGGTGAGGATGTAGATGTCTAAAAAGCCCCGCTCGTCTAGAAAGCGGTGAACCAACTCCTGATCATTACCAGAAGGATGGCGATTCCCAGGACCAGCACAACGGCGCACAGGATGAGATTCAGCAGTTTTCCGCTGCGCTGACTGTTCTTCAACCTTCTTTCGATCCGCCTTGTCAATTGGTCTTCGTCCAGGTAATTCAAACGAATCAAACACCCTCCCTTCTAGGCGCCGAACCCCATGGTAAATTGAGAGGCCATATAGAGCCAGGCGGGGTATGCGAACACCAGCAGCGCCCCGAGTAAACCGAGCACGCAGATCAGGGCCAATAAGCCGGCCTTCCCGGCAGTGGCCCCGGCAGCAGCGATCTCTTCGACATCCTGGACCTGGTCGCTCAGATCATCGAACAACTCCGGTGATGGACTGGCGTCCCAGGCGGTGGACAGTCTGATACAGATAGAATCCATCACAGGGTGATCGATCCGGTCGGCCAATTCATTGAAAGCGTCCCTGGTGTTTCCGGTGCGCCTGATCTTGTCTAATGCGGTCCAGACCTCATCACGAAGGGGGCCGCTCAAAAAAGGCACTGTCATCGAGATGGCGTCCCGCAGTGTTATGCCCCCCACTTTCAAGAACGATGGGGCAAAGCTGATTATGGTGGGCACCTCTTCAAATACTCTCGCCTGCCATCTTTTGAACTCATTGTCCACGCCTGCCTGAGACAACATGAACCCGATGGCGAAGCAGGCTATGCCCACAATTAACGCTAGCCAGTGAAATCTGAAGAATGTCAGCAGGAAGCCAAGCAGCCCGATGCCAGTGCTGATAAAGAGACTGGACCTGATCACGTCGCCAACCGTCTTGCCCAGGATCTTCAGTCTGGCTTCCCTATCTCTATCGCCGACAAAGCGCCTCTCGAGACTTCTTCGGGCATGATCGATGGTGATGCTCGCCGGAGACACGGCGCATTCCCTGTCAGGAACAAACAGCAGCAGAAAGAGCGCCAGCAGAGAGACAAACAACAAAACAGGTAAAACTGCATTCAGCAAGCAGATCCCCCCTACCCCAGAAGGTCCTTTGGATTGACCGCATTTAACACCAGCAATACCATGATCAGGATCAGCAGCGATGCGCCGGACAGCACGATCCTGCCGGCTGGATTGCTGAAGTAGTAGTGCGACAGTAAAGTGACGTCGGCTAAAAAGCCGAGTGCTGTCAAGAGAATCACCACCCCTGCGGCGATCAGCGGTTCCAGGGTTGCTTTGCGTCTCTCCTGAAGCCTGCGGTCGCGGGCCCTCATGGCCGCCGCCAATTGCTTCAATCCCCCGGCGGCCGCTTTGGGGCCGCCGGCCCTCTCGGAGGCGGCGACGATGGCCGCCACAGCCTTGAACTCCGGCAGGTCATACTTGGCGGCCAAGTTCTCGAACATAACCGGGAATGAGGCCTTTCGGTCCGTATTGTGTCTGCCGAGCATGACCTGGAATTCACCTAACAGAGGTTCCGGGAACCTGGCCATAGCCGTCTTTACTACATCCGGAGTTACCTGTCCTGCGGCATAGAGCCCTGCTGCCGCTGTGATAAAATTCTTCACGTCGCTTCTGAGGACAGCCCTCTTTCTCTCTGCAGTGAAGCTGATCACCCAACCGGGGACGAACCATCCCCCCACAGCCCAGATAACACCGGCCAGGGGCGTCCTGCAGGCGAAGGCACCGAGCAGAAAAGCGGCGCCAGCCGAGACAACGGGTAAGGTAAGACGCCTGAACCAGTCTTTGATGCCTCTCACCTCATGCGCGACATCTCCGGCAAACAGCAGGTAGAAGAGCATGAAGAGGCATAAGAGCAACAGGATAACCAGCAAGAGCTTATTCCCCCCATTCTGATTGTTCATCTTCCGGATACAGGGGCGTCGACCTGGCAGTCTCATACTCCGGCCTGATGTCCGCCCCCCTGAAAACCAGCCTCGACAGACGAGCGCCGGTGATGGCGTTCTCGTATAACCAGCGTCTCTTCCCGGTGCGGGCGAACTCATCCTCGTCGAACCTGACGATTGTTCTGTAACCTTCATCCGTCACTTCGACCAGGGAGATCAGGAGGCGCTGGCCGGCAGAGTCTTTGTCCAGGAAGATCAGGAAATGAAACATGCAGCGGATCTGCTCATCGACGTACTCTCTGGCCAGGCTCATGCCGCCCCGGGCAAACATCTTGGGGATGCGGCTCCGCAACTCGTTGACACCCCCGGCATGGCCGGAAGTCCAGAACCCGCCCGATGTCGATTCGGCGATCTCGGATGCGGCCACGATCTCACCGCCCCGCACCTCCCCTACCAGCGCCCGGTCGGGGTTGCTCCGGTTGATTGCCTCGCAGATCTGGGTCATGTTGATGATCTTGTTGGAACCGTAAACCACCTCCGTCAGATTGATACAGTTCTTTAAATTGGGAAACGACAGCTCGTAAGAGGTCTCGCCGATGATCACCCGCTCGATGGGGTCGATATGCTGCCCTAAAGCTCTCAAAAAAGCAGTCTTGCCCGAATCGGTCCTGCCGAATACCCCCATGTTGGCGTGGCCCTTGACAAGCACGTCAACCAGGAGATCGGCGATCAGCTTAGGCAGCGTCCCGAACTGCACCAGCTTCGAGAGCGGCAAGGGTGGCCGTACCAGAGGAGACTTCCTGATCGTGAGCGCTATTCCCAGAGGAGAGACTTTGTAGCCCATCACGGCGATCCGGGAGCCGTCCTTCAGCCAGGCGTCCACCATCGGAGAGTCTGCCGTGAACGGACGGCCAATATCCTCACAAACTTTTTGACAGTATCGCGAGACTTCTTCGTTATCCTTGAAGTAGATCTCATTGGTCGGCCAATGACGCCCGTGTTTACCGTAAAAGACCGCCGGGCCGTCTATCGTGGGGTTGACCACCACCTCCGTGATCTCCAGGGCATCTGAGCCGACAAAGAACTCCAGCAGGGGGCCGTATCCGGATGCCTGCCCCATGATGGCCGTTACAACGCCGCCGATCTCGTCAGGCATCAAGTCCTGGCGCGCCAGAACGGCGCTGCGGACGATCTGCTCGACATTGGCGTAGGAATCACCGCTCATTGAATTTGAGAACAGGCCGGGGTTGTCTCTCGAAAGATGCAAGGCGATGTCCTCGATGATCCTCTCTTTCTCCCGTTCGACTTGTACGGCCCAATCGTTGCTCTCTACTTCCAGCGGCAATCAAAACACCTCCTAAAAAAGCGAGAGCGCCTGGATTTGTTCGGTCCAGACGCTTTTGCAATATATGCCCTTCTTTGCTGGCTTAGGCTTCAATTGCCGTTATTGTTGTTGCCAAGGCTGTTGACGCCCGACCCGTTAACCTTGAGCGTTCCGGAGCATGTGCCGGTGTAGTTTTGAGATTCAGGTTCCGGACTGAATAT
>PKYJ01000044.1 GCA_003132605.1 Peptococcaceae bacterium
TCCCGCCCATAGCCGAGAGCTACCTCGACGTCCTGGCAAGCGCCCCTGCCGCCGATCCTGGCATCGCCATCAGCAATCAGGATGAGGCCGCCCTGTACTTCTCATCCGGCACCACCGGCACCCCCAAACCGATCATCCTGACCCACGCCAACCTGCTATCGGCCTGCATCACCGAAAATACCCATCATGGCCAGACTCATGCGGACATCTTCGTGTGCATCCCGCCGTTGTACCACACCGGCGCCAAGATGCACTGGTTCGGCAGCTTCCTGGTCGGCGCCAGGGCGGTGATCCTGCGCGGCGTCAAGCCCGGGTGGGTGCTGGAGGCGGTATCGGATGAGCGGGCGACCATTGTCTGGCTCCTGGTTCCCTGGGCGCAGGATATTCTCGACGCCGTCGAGAGCGGCGAGGTCGACCTGAACGACTACCACCTCGACCAGTGGCGCCTGATGCACATCGGGGCGCAACCCGTGCCGCCAAGCCTGATCAGGAACTGGCTGAGGTATTTCCCGGACCACCAGTACGACACCAATTATGGCCTCAGCGAATCGACCGGGCCCGGCTGCGTACACCTGGGATTAGAAAATATCCACAAGGTGGGTGCCATCGGCATACCCGGCCACGGTTGGGAAACAATGATCGTGGACGACGACGGCAGGCCGGTGCCCTGCGGCAAGACCGGGGAGTTGATCATCAGGGGGCCGGGGGTGATGAAGGGCTATTACAACAACCCCGAGGCCAACCGCGCCGCCCTCAGGGACGGCTGGCTCTATACAGGCGACATATGCAAGCAGGACGAGGACGGGTTCATCTACCTGGTCGACCGCAAGAAGGACGTGGTCATCTCGGGTGGGGAGAATATCTTTCCGGTAGAGATCGAGGACTTTCTGCAGGCCCACGAGGATATCAAGGATGTGGCCGTGATCGGCATGCCCGACAAACGACTTGGGGAAGTCCCGGTAGCCATCGTGGAGGCCAAGACCGGGCGGCAGCTTACGGAGGCCAGGGTGCTGGAGTTCTGCGAGTCCCTGCCGCGGTACAAGCGCCCACGCCGCGTGTTCTTCGACAAGGTGCCCCGCAATGCCACCGGCAAGATCGAGAAACCCCGGCTGCGGGAGCACTTCTATGCCGGCGCGCCATCTAGCGCTGAAAAAGAGCCAGATAGCATCTGATCAGAAACACCAAAGGCGACCCGGAGGGGCCGCCTTATGGCCGGGCAGTTTTAGGTCTTACCCGGGACTATAGTTAGCAGCCTTCCTTGCAGTGGGCGGTGGCCCTGAGCATGTATCTCTTTCTCAGCACGGAAATCCCTCCTTTCGGTAAAGCAGTTCCAATCACTTAAGACGAAACCCAAGAGAAGACATCTCCCATGGTGATCGAAGCGGTAACCCTGCCCGTAAATCATAGAACTCCTCCACCCTGGATCATTTTAAGCGGGAAGGGGTCCTGATTATGCCAGCAGATTTAGGTAAAACTGAAATCCCCAGCCTCGAACAGTCGCAAGCAGGTATCTACCGCGCCCCCGTCGTAGAGAATCCCTTTTTCCTGCCGGATCTCGTCCAGCGCCTGTTCCAGCATCAGCGCCGGGCGATAAGGCCGATGGGAAGACATGGTCTCAACTACATCTGCAACAGCCAGGATCCTGGCCTCTAACAAGATCTCGTCTCCCGACAGCCCCCGGGGGTATCCGGAGCCGTTCATCCGCTCGTGGTGCTGCCAGACAATCTCCGCAATGGGATCGCCAAAATTGATGTTTTTCAAGATTTCATAACCTGAATAGGCGTGGTTTTGCACCAACGACATCTCGATGCCGTTCAGCGCCCCCGGCTTATTGAGAATTTCAGCAGGAATCGTTGTCTTTCCTATATCATGTATGGAGGCGGCCATTCTGATAGTTTTGATCCGGTCCTCCGATAACCCCATCCCCGCCGCGATCGCACAGGCCAGCTTCGACACCCGGACCTGGTGGCCGGCAGTATAAGGGTCCCTCATTTCCGTGATCGAGGCCAGCGCTTTCACAGTCTGATCAAAGATGTTTGCCAGTTCCAGGTAGCTCTGCCGCACCACTTCTTCCGCCCGTTTGCGTTCCCGCCGCATGGCGGCCTCGCGCAACTCCCTGTTGATGGCAGGGACCAGCCGGGACAGGTTGTTCTTCAGGATATAGTCGTGAGCGCCTGCCTTCATGGCCCTCACTGCAATATCCTCGCCGATCTTGCCGGATACGATGATGAACGGCAGGTCGAGCCCCTTTTGCTGAAACAGCTTGAGGGCGGCCAGGCCGCTGAACCGCGGCAGTGTATAATCTGAGATGATCATGTCCCAGTCCTTGCTGATCAGGGCATCAGCCATCATTTCAGGCGTTTCCACGCGTTCATTGCGAACGTCAAATCCACCCCGGGTGATCTCGCGTATCAGCAGCAGGGCATCTTCCTCCGAATCCTCAACAAGCAGAAGCCGCAACGGAACGCTCATCTAACAGCCCCTCTCCATCTGGTATATTATTACGTCTGCCCAGCTCCCTGGGCACTCGGGCTGAGCGGTTACCGGTCAAGAAGAATTCTGTTCCGGTATTGGGGGCTATCCGTGACGCCCTTCTACGGCAGGCTTTTGACCCACATTCGACACAATTCTTAACATTCGAGGAATATTTGCCTTTTTCCTTCTTGTTACAACAGATAATACCCTGGTAAAGCATAATGGCAACTCTCCCCTAAAAGCGCCCCAGCAAGAGGGAGACATCGCCATTACCTGTTATGCATGCTATCCAAATTGTCCAATGGAGATCATTAAAAGCGAGGTGGCCTTTGCTTAAACATTTTTTCAGTACAAACCCGCAGACAGAACAACGCCAAGAGACGTTGTTCGACGTTATTCAGGCTGTGTGACAGGCTGGCCCATTAACCGGACTGCCAACCGTGCAAGACGGGAGCAGTGCTGTTGGCCGCATGGATGAACTGATACTTGTAAACCCGGCTCTGGCCGGCAGGAATGTAATCGACCAGCCAGTTCCACCATTCTTTCCGATTGAGGCAGCACCATTTCACTATACCGCCAAATCTGACCACCACGTCAGCGTCCGGTGTCCCCCCGTCCGATCCCATGTAGGAGCGGACAACTCTCGCAGCATCCGTATCGTTGACAACCACAACCTGAAAAAGATAGTGCAGTCCCCAGTTGCCGAGGTTCTTGTCCGGACAGGCACAGCATCGCCAGGCGTCCGCGCAAGTGTCGTAGATCGGTGTTATCTCGTCAGGATTGTTGCCACACCTGCAGGTGTAATAATGACAGGGCATGTGGCTGAGATGCAATCCCAGATCGGTCTCTATGGCGTAGGAGTCTCCAACTCCCCGGTATTGCTTGGATCCCGGGGTCCAGGGAAAACAGGTGGCTGTACCATCAATATTGGCCCGGTTCCGATAGATGTAGACGAGGCACTCCAAGAGCATATCCGTTTGCAAAGCCAGGACGGTATTGAAAAATTTATTATTCGGCGTCGGCCCCTCAAAGATCCAAACGCTCTCTCTTGAATGGATGGCGAAGATCTCTTCGCTGCTACTGTTAAAGAAGTCGCCCCAGACCCCACCCTGTACATCACACCAGTCAGGATATTTGCCGGAATGGCGATGCCCGACGGCTTGCCGGATCACCCTGGCCGTGGCATTCCCGGGGTTGTGGATGAGGACGCCAAAAAAGAGGTCGCCGCCGGTGGTATTGAGGTATGAGGCGAAGAGTTGCGCCTCGCCCTCTACAAAAACCCTGTTCAGGTATTTATTGCCCAGGCCGGAGTCGCCCAGGGCGGCAGCCGGGAGATGCTCCGGATAGTTGCAGTAGATCCACGTGCCCGGGCATCGCTTGAATTTGAGGACGATTCTTCTGCCGTCCACTTCGGACGCAGCGGCCGCACAATCGAGAAATACAGCCACGGCACTCAGCCCTCCACTCCAGATATCGACAGACCCTGCCATAATATATGAGGGAGTGGAGATCTTGCCATCAGATAATAAATAACCGCTCAGGCGGCAGGCAAAGGTAACAAGTTTGGCCGCTGTGCAGCACCGGCGCCGCCGACTTGGACAAGTTTGCCTCGAGATGGCACTGGTCAACCTCATCCCCCTGCACCTGGAAGCGATAACTGATACCAACCACTCCTTCAACCGCCTGGTCAACCCTGCTCAAGAAGGTATTCTCTCCGGCACAACCGGCAATACTGATGCATTCCGGGCGGATGCCAACGGTAACTGACTGGTTCTGCGTCAAGCATGTCCCGTTCTTCAGGGCCACCCTCAAGAGTCCCCCCAGTCCGGGCACCTTGACCCGGGCCTGCGCATCCTCGATGCCGGCAACGCCCTCCATCAGGTTCCTGACTCCTGTCAGGCACCGTACAGTTGGCAGGCGCAGCAATCACAAAGGCGCCGCGGGACGTCATGTACATCAGCGGGAAGGACACCGTCACGGCAGAGATCACAGTCGCCGTCCAGGAAAAGACGACAACGGCGCCCAGTCGCCAGAGCAGCATCCCGATGGGGCCATGCTTGCCGAATAGCATCAACAGGCCCAGGCCAACCACAGTAGGAGGCAGGACCAGGGGCAGGATGAACAGCCCGTCCAAGACGCTCTTCAGCCGGCCGCGGTAGCCAACCATCCAGCGCGCCGCGGCAATTCCCAGGAAAAAGGTGATTGCCGTGGCAGCCAGCACAGTTTTCAGCGAGATCCAAAGCGGAGACAGGTATGTGTCGGGCATCAAGATTCATTCCTCATAATCGTGAGTGTTCACGGGAGATAGTTGAAGATTATTTTCTTTTCATCTCTTGGATTTTTTTCATATCTTTTAAAACCCTTCTTTCATCGCCTGCCAACCGGCGTCTTATCTTGTCAACATCTTCTGCAGGAGGAAGATCCTCGGGCCTTACTCCTCTTTCTATCAACATTTTACGAATGGCCGTATTATTATCAACGTGCTCATCCGTAATAGGCTTTTCCTTTTTTAAATCTTTTTCAACTACTTTATGGCTTGTTAGTTCAATGGCAAAATCTTTAGCTTTTATTGTCAGGGTCGGTAAAAAATCAGCTAATGGCTTTTTGTCAGAAGCCCCAAAGCGTTTTTTCATATCCTGGGTAGTGTGGCCACCGAAAAGAGCGCTATCTCCCTTAGATCGGATCGTAGCAAACCCTCTATCATCAACTCCGCGTTCATAGATAATGCCAGATAACTTTTTTTCTGATTTTGACAGCTTTTCTCGGGCCACAACTCGGGCAACATCAAGAAGGCGCTGTTCTATTATTTCTTGTTTACGAGTTTGTACCGCAAAATATGTTTGAGCAAAAGCCACTTCGCTTTTTGAGGGATTCCCATTTTGGGCAATCAGATAGCATGCATAACGCGTGAGGGCAACGTCTTCTACCTCTCTCATTGCGCCCTTAGCCAGATTGATCATTTTGCCGACGTCGGCAAAATGATAATTGGGATTTTCACCCACCTTTTCACAAGCTATTTTTGCTTTATTAATTACGTTCATAAAGTTACTCCATTTTGTATAGCCAAACAAATCCCGAAGCTCCCGTGCGCTCCAACACTCCACACCTTCTATGTTGGTACGGGCGCTCTCAAACTTTTCAAATAATTCTATTATTTGTTCCTTTTTCATATAGATGCCCCCTCGTCCATATCTAATCGGACACGGGTTTTCCCGATATCCCAATATATAGATTCATCCTAATATTAATAGACTCCTTCTTAGATTGAATATCGTGGAAGGAAATGCTGTGTATTTTCCAGTCTTGTCAAGTATCATTTTGATGAGACTCCCCCCGATTTGTCCCCAACTCACCGTTTTATGCACTGCCTGCATAAAATAAAAACCCGCAATCGCTTGCGGGGCTTAGCTTTCTATGGCGCGCCCGATAGGACTCGAACCTACGACACGCGGTTTAGGAAACCGCTGCTCTATCCTCTGAGCTACGGGCGCAGTAGTTTTATTAAATAATAATGGCGGAGAGAGTGGGATTCGAACCCACGAAGCAGGTTTTATGCCCACTTAATCGCTTAGCAGGCGATCGCCTTCAGCCATCTCGGCCATCTCTCCACATTCAAGACCTTTATAAATTATGGTGCACCCGGAGAGATTTGAACCCCCAACCTACAGATCCGTAGTGTGATACGACTGGTTTTTGGTGGTTTTTTGGGGTTTATATTATCCCCTGTATCCCTTGGCGCTCCTGGACTTACAGTCCATTGTGGATTATAGCATACCTTCCTGTACCATGCAAGTTTTAACCCCGTCTGTGATATTTTTGTGATATTTCTTATGCCCGCTATCTCTTGCTTGGCGGGCGTTTCACTACTGAAAAACATCCATCCCTACATCCTCAAGCCTTTTGCCCTCTGCTCCGCTTTTTGGTAAAAGCCCTCATGTGGGCCTATCATGAACACCAGGCAGACTTGTTCCTCTGCCAGCACCATATAGGCTGCCCGGTAAGCAACGCCTTTGAGCGAGAAATCCAATGCCCTGGTTCCCCGTAAACTGCCATGCAACGGGTGTCCCTTGAGCGGCTCCTGTTTGAGCGCCAGCAGTTCGAGGTAGCCTGTGCAGTCAGTTCCCGTAAACCCAGGATGTCTTTTTCCGCGTTTCTGGTTAGGCATAGTTCATTGCTCATAAGGGAATGTTGCGCTCCTTGGCGAATTCCTCTATGGTCTTGGTGCGGCCTGCATGATATTCCTCAATAGCATGTTCGGCCAGAGCATCAAAGGGGCTTATCGCTGGGGCCAGACGAACCTGCTTATCTTCCGGCTCATATTTAAGGAAAACAGTTCCACCTATTTTCACTCCCAGGGCGTCCCTCATATTCTTGGGTAGTGTCACCCGGCCTTTGTTATCTATTCTCACAGCCACCTGATCTGTGCTCGTCATAACCGTAACCTCCTCTGTGGGAATATCCTACCTCATTTATTATAACCCACCTTCAACAGAATTGACACTGCCTTGCTGACGGGCGTTTCCCGGCCTTGCGAAAGTTGCCAGAGATAACCAAAACGGCAAGCGTCCCGAACCCTGGAAGGCTTGCCGTTATCTATTTCTTATGGTGCGCCCGGAGAGATTTGAACCCCCAACCTACAGATCCGTAGTCTGTTGCTCTATCCAATTGAGCTACGGGCGCACAATTTTCTTATTCTCATGGCGGAGGGGGTAGGATTCGAACCCACGGAGCCGTTAAGCTCAACGGTTTTCAAGACCGCCTCCTTAAACCACTCGGACACCCCTCCAAAGGGCAAAACCAGCACGAACTCTCGCGCTGCGACGTCAGTGTAGCACAGCCTCAGCCCGCCTGTCAAGAATCGGATGTCGGATGCCAGAGGTAGGAAGCCGGATTCTCCTGCCTGAAGTTGGGTACCAGATGTATTCGACTATGGGCTTAATGCCTCTTCTTAATACTCAGAAGTCTTGTTCAATGTGTCATTACGTTTTTATCCGACTTCTGACGCGCCGCTAAAGCGGCTTGGTGACCCCTGCTACGGACTCTCCCCTGTTATTCGATCCGGTCGAAGCCGCAGTATGGGCGCAATACCTCCGGAACGATCACCGAGCCGTCCTCCTGCTGGTAGTTTTCCAGGATTGCCACCAGGGTGCGGCCAACCGCCAACCCGGAGCCGTTCAGGGTGTGCACGAACCGCGGCCGTGCACCGGCCTCCGGCCGGTAGCGAATGTTTGCCCGCCGGGCCTGGAAGTCCTCGAAGTTGCTGCAGGAAGAGATCTCCCGGTAGGCGCCGGCTCCGGGCAGCCAGACCTCCAGGTCGTAGGTCTTGGCAGCGGAGAAGCCCAGGTCGCCGGTGGATAGGGCGACTACCCGGTAGGCCAGTCCCAACCGGCGCAGCACCTCTTCCGCGTCGTCGGTGAGCCGCTCCAACTCCGTGTAGGATGTCTCCGGGGCAGTGAACTCGACCAGTTCCACCTTGTTGAACTGGTGCTGCCGGATCAGCCCCCGGGTATCCCGCCCTGCCGCCCCGGCCTCGGCCCGGAAGCAGGCGGTATAGGCGGTGTGCAGGATCGGCAGGGCCTCGCCGGGCAGGATCTCCTCCCGGTAGAGGTTGGTCACAGGCACCTCGGCGGTGGGAATCAGGAACAGGTCCTCCCGGTCGCAGCGGAACAGGTCCTCCTCGAACTTGGGGAGTTGGCCGGTGCCGGTCATAGTCGCCCGGTTCACCAGAAACGGGGGGAAGATCTCCGTATAGCCCTGCTCCCTAGTGTGCAGGTCCAGCATGAAGTTGGTGATCGCCCGCTCCAACTGCGCCCCCTTGCCCTTGAGCACCGTGAACCGCGCCCCGGCAATCTTGACGCCCCGGGCGAAGTCCAGGATGTCCAGGTCCTCCCCGATCTCCCAGTGGTTGCGCGGCTGGAAGTCAAATCCCGGCGGTTCGCCCTCCACCCTCACCACGACGTTGGCGTCCTCGTCGGGGCCGACCGGCACGGAGGCGTGGGGGATGTTGGGGATCATCAGCAGCGCCTGGTTGATCTTCTGCTCCAGGTCCTGAACATCCTGATCGATCTCCCTGATCCGGGCGGAGGCGTCCCTGACCTCCTGCATCTGGGCGGCGGCGTCCTGCTTGCGGGCATTCATCCGACCAATCTCTTCGGAAAGGCTATTGCGCAGGTTCTTCAGCTTCTCACTCTCGCCCAACCGGCTGCGATAGGCCTCGTCCCAGGCCAGCACCTCGTCCAGGTTGAAGGAATTGTTCCTCCTGGACAGCGCCTCTTTGACCGCTTCGGAATGGGTACGGATGAATTTCAAGCCCAGCACTTCGTTCACCCTTTCTCTAGATAAGTTATAGAGAGACCACCCTCACGCTGAGGATCCCGTCGATCTTGCGCAGCTGTTCCAGGGTAGCCTCATCCACCGGAGAGTCCACGCTCATGGTCATCAGCGCCTCCTCGCCCCGGTTGCAGCGGCCAACCTGCATCATGGCGATGTTGATGTTGGCCTTGCCCAGGGTTGAAGCGAACGGCCCGATCACCCCCGGGCGGTCGATGTGGTCTACGAACAGCATGTGGGGCGTGGGGATGATGTCCATCCGGTAGTTGTTGATCCGCACGAAGCGCGGCCCGTTGTCCCAGGCGATAGTTCCAGCGTACTCCACCTTGTTCCCGTTTCTGGTGATGCAGACCGAGATCATGCTGGTAAAACCGGCGCTGCTGGTCTCATCCCGGCGCTCGCACACCTTGATGCCCCGGTTCTCGGCCAGCCAGGCGGCGTTGACCAGGTTGACGCTGTTTCCCAGCGCCGGTGTCAGCAGACCCTTAAGGAAGGACAGGGTGATCAACCCGGTCTCCTTCCTGGCGATCTCTCCGTAGTAATTGAGATCGACCCTCTCCGTGGGCGCCTTTTCCAGTTGGTAGTAGAGCTTGCCCAGGTAATCCGCCAGGGCGCTGTAAGGACGCAAGGCGTCGATCTCTTCCCCCAGCAGGCTGGGGAGGTTCACGGTGTTGGACACGATCTCCCCCCGCAGGACGGTCAGCACGTAGGCGGCTACATCGGTGCCCACCCGGTACTGGGCCTCATGAGTGGTCGCCCCGATGTGGGGAGTGACCACCACATTGTCAAACTCCAACAGCGGGTTGCCGGCGCAGGGTTCCTTGCTGAACACGTCCAGGGAGGCGCTGGCCACAATCCCCTGGCGGAGGGCCTCGGCCAGGGCCTTCTCGTCGATGATGCCACCCCGGGCACAGTTGACCACCCGCACGCCTTTCTTGGCGATCTGAAACTGCTCGGCGGTGATGCGGAACTGTTCCTCTCCGATCATGCCGACCGTCTCCTCGGTCTTCGGCGTGTGCACGGTGATGAAATCAGCCTGGCGCACCAGGTCGTTGAGGGTCGCCATGCGCTCCGCCCCGAACCGCTTGAAGCGCTCCGGTGTGACGTAGGGGTCGTAGGCGATCACCCGCATCCCGAAGGCCTTGAGCCGGGTGGCGACCAGCGCCCCGATCCGTCCCAGGCCGACGATGCCCACGGTCTTGCCGAACAGCTCGTTTCCCATGAACCGGTTCCGGCCCCAACCGCCCTGTTTCAGGGTGGCGTTGGCCTGAGGGATGTTGCGGGCGGCGGCCAGCATCAGGGCGATGGTCTGCTCGCAGGCGGAGATGCTGTTGCTGTCCGGGGTGTTGACCACCACCACACCGTAGCGGGTGGCCGCATCGACGTCGATGTTGTCCACGCCGTTCCCGGCGCGTCCGACCACTTTCAACCGCTTGCCCCGGCTCAGGACCTCCTCGGTAACCAGAGGCACGCTTCTGACGATCAGGGCGTCGTAGTTTTCGATGACCCGCAGCAGATCCTCCTGGCTGATGCCGTAGTTGACATCGACATCCGCCTCTTTACGCAGCATCTCCAGGGCATCGTCCACGATCTTGTCACCGACCAGGATCTTCGGCCGGACGGTATTGCTGGCTATACAGGTTTTCTCAGTCTCCATTTGCATGCACCTCCTAAGCGTTCGCTGCCAGGACAACTGCCTCGGCAGCCCTGACACCGCTTCCCAGTTCAATCTTATGGCCACAGATGGTGAGGGTCATCTCCAGGGCGGCCATCACAGCGATGATATCCAAGCCCTGGACATAGCCCAGGTGCCCGATCCGGAAGATCTTGTTGTCCAGCTTGCCCTGGCCGCCGGCCACCACCACGTTGAACCGGTCAAGCAGCATCTTCCGGAGAGTGTTGGCCTCCAGGCCGGCCGGCGGGAGCGCTGCGGTCACCGCTGCCGAAGCCACCGCATCGGCTGCTAGCAACTCCAGGCCCAGGGCACTGACGCCCTGCCGGGTCATCTCCCGCAGCTTCAGGTGGCGGGCGAAGATGCCGGGCAGCCCCTCAGCCCTGATCATCCGCAGGGACTCGACTAGGGCGGCTACCTGGGGAATGGCCGGCGTGAAGGGAGTCTGACCCTTGGCTGCCATCTCCCGGGCCTTGCCGAGGTCCCAGTAGAAGCGGGCGTTGGTGCACTTGGCCGCCACATCCCAGGCCCTGGAGCTGACGCAGGCGAAAGATAGACCTGGCGGGACCATAAAGCTCTTCTGGGAGCCGGCCACCACCACGTCCAGGTTCCAGTTATCAGTTTCCAGGGGCATCGCCCCCAGGCTGCTGACCGCATCCACGATGAACAGGGCGGGATGGTCCCCCACCGCTGCCCGCAGCGCCGGAATATCGTTGGTGACACCGGTGGAGGTCTCGTTATGAGTGACGAACACCGCCCTGATCTCCTTGTTGACATCCGCCCTGATGCGGTCCGCCAGGGCTGCCGGCTCGGCTGCGGCACCCCAGACAAACTCTAATTTTTCCACCTGCGCCCCGAAGCGCTGGGCAATCTGGGCGAAGCGGTCGCCAAAGGAGCCGATGGACACCACCAGCACCCGGTCACCCGGTGACACGAAGTTGCTCACCGCCGCTTCCATGGCGCCGCTGCCGGCACCGGTCAGAATGAGCACGTCCTGCCTGGTGCGGAAGACCTCCTTCAGACCCTCGGTGGCCTCAGCCAACAAACTTTTGAACTCGGGGCCCCGGTGGTTGATCATCGGCCTGGCCAAGGCCTGCAGCACTTCCTGTGGAACCGGCGTCGGCCCCGGCAGCATCAGAAGCTGTTTTTCCTTCATGGCTGTCTCCTCCTTAACTCGATTCCTACGCTCGACTCAGACAACCCTCGACTAAATACCGCCAGTACCCTGTAAAATCAAAAACCCCTCGTCTCCATGATTGGGACGAGAGGCCACACCCGCGCTGCCACCCAAATTGGCGCCGGCCTTCCAGCCGTCACCCGCTCAAGAGCCATAACGTGGCTTAACGTACCCCTTCGCCGGCTGGCAACCGTTTGCGGGGTCGGCTTTGGGGTGGATTCGGGCAACCTGCTGCTGGCTTGCACCGGCCGCCAGCTCTCTGGAAACACAGGACCGCCGTACTGGCCCCCGTCATCGCCGCTTTGCAATATTCTTTTCAATCCCTTTTAACCGGATCAATTGTTGCAACCCATGGCAAACCAGCCACGGCAGACCTCGACATTGACTTTCAAATAATATTAAGGTGTATTATAGCACATGCTTTTAGTAAAACGCAATCAGCTTTTGCTAATTTTTTCGTAAAGAAACCACCGCGACCACCATCAGGTCTGCCCTGAAAATTAAGTATTCAAAAAGGCAACACCTAACCAAACCCTGTTATACGAGGATCAACAGAGCAACCTTACGGTAAGATGACTAACGAAAAGGCTTAAGCAGCCTCGATCTTGACCTGGTAACCCAACTGCTCCAACTGTTTGATAGCCCGGTTGGCAATGGCCTTGGAGTTGATCTTGGCAAAGTAATCGGCGCCCATTTCCTGGTAAGGCAGGTGATTCTTCAACATACAATAGACGATGACCAGTATGGTGTGGGCAGCAGCAACGGCGGCTCACCGGAATCAGCCAGCCAACTATGCTGACTATGCTGGGTTTTCATCCCTTGATGGTAGTGATGTAATGCCCTGAATAACTACAAAAATATTTTGAAATTATTTTTGGCGGCAGATTGAAAATTGCTTAGTACGGAAGATGGGTATTTAGAATATTAGATGCTCTTTCCGCCTTACCGACAATTGCTATTTTTAACCCTGGCATATAAAGCCCAGCCCGTCTCCTGTGCCGCTGCAATCACGTCAGCTTCGTTCAACTTGACAAATTTACCTTCCTCTAAAACCTTTACCCCATTGATAAAAACGGTGGATATATCGCTTTGGTTAGAGGAGTAAACCAGGGTGGCCACGGGATCGTAACACGGCGTATTATGCAGCTTTTTCATATTCACAATTACCAGATCAGCCTTTTTACCAGGGTCCAATGAACCAATCTCAGCGTCCAAACCTATGGCCCTCGCCCCTTCGATGGTGGCCATCTTCAGAGCCTGGTACGATGTTACGGCAGTAGGATTATTCCTGCTGACCCGCGGCAACAGGGCTGCATACTTCATGCTTTCCAGCATATCCTGGTTGTTGTTGGGTGCATCGGTACCCAGGGCTACCCTTACCCCCGCCTCTAACATTTCTTCTATCGGCGCAACTCCCGAAGCGAGGAGCATATTGCTGGCCGGATTGAACATGACCGTAGCACCGTGCCGGGCCAATATTTCCATTTCTTTTCGGGAAAGAAAGACAGAATGCACGGAATGAAACTTTTCACCCATGGCCCCCAGTTCGGCAAATACTTCAATGTAGGTTTTCCCATGCCTCCTTTGAATTTCCTCCACCTCGAATTTAGCCTCGGCCACATGGGTATGCAAACCAACACCGTAGCTCTTGGCCAGCTCCCAGACTTTTTGCACGGAAGAAGGAGAGCAATAGAGCAAATTAACCGGGCTGACCCAAATTTGAATTCTGCCGTTGTCCGCCCCGTGCCATTTATCCAGGAGCCTTTTATATTCGGCAATTACTTCACCTTCCTTTTCCAGAAACTCGTGGGGGATGTTAAAGGGCACATCATGATAACCTCTGGCCATAACAGCTTTGATTCCCGAATCCTTTATGGCCCCCAGCACGCTATCAATATTCTCTTTTTTGTCTGCTGCCATGTAGTAATTGTCAATGATGTAAGTTGTGCCGCTGCAAATATTTTCCATACATCCTAGCATGGAGCCTATATAGGCTTCCTCCGGGTTGATGGCCTTCAGGCATGGCCAGATAGCTTCGCTTAGCCAGTCTTTTAAATCCCTGTCCATTCCCAAACCGCGCATTAAGTAATACACATTATGGGTATGGGAGTTAATTAGCCCTGGAATCACCAGATTACCCCCGGCATCCACTATCTCGTCAAAAGAGCTTTCGGGCCATGGCAATTCTTCCCTGGGCCCGACCCACTCAATTTTGTCGTTATGTATGATGACACAGCCGTCGGCAAAAACTGCATCTTTGGGATCTACCGTTACAACATAACCGTTTTTAATTAAAATCTTCATTTGCTTCCCTCCAGTTATGGCTTATAGCGTTATAGCGCGGGTTTTAGTAAAATCAACTAACCCGTCTTCCCCGCGCAAAACCCTGGCTGCCAGGGCGATCGCCTGCTCGATCTTCACGTAACCCGTACACCGGCAAATGTTATGACGGATGGCCTCCCTGATCTCCTGGGCCGTGGGGTCGGGATTCCAATCCAGCAACGCTTTGGCGCAGATCACCATACCCGGCGTACAAAAGCCGCACTGCACGGCACCGGCCTTGGCAAAAGCCCGGGCAAAGATCTCTTTCTGACGCTCCGGCAGGCCCTCTACCGTCACCAGCTTCCTGCCAGCCACCTTGGCCGTGCTCAACTGGCACGCCCGCCTCACCCAGCCATCCACCAGGACCGTGCAGGCGCCGCAGACCCCTTCACCGCAGCCGTTTTTCACGGAGGTCAGGCGCAACTTCTGGCGCAGCCAATCCAGCAGGTCCAGATCCTCTTCTACCGTATAAACCGTCCCGTTGACATCGATGTCGAACACAACCATTTACCTCGAAGCAAACGGTTTCCGGAAAATGCTTTCCGACGGGATGGTCATTATTAAGCCGGCCTGCTTTCGGGCACCACCTGGCATGCTTCACTTGCAGTCGATTAGAGAGTCNNCCCAATCTATCTGATCCTCTTCCCGCACCGGTTTTACCCTTGATGCGTGGTCATCATCCCATGATTGGCCTTCAGGTTCCAGGAGACGCAGCCCGGAAAGATAACGAACAATCACTTCCACCGCGATCTTGTTGCTTTCGCCGTTTGCCCGAACCAGAGAATCCAGTTTGGCAATAAGGCCTTCCAGCGTCAGGTCTTTCTTTTTGATGATCCGGTACATGGTGAACTCTGCCTCCCGTTCTCTCATTGCAGGGGAATGAGTCTTCCTTCCCCTGGCTTATCGGCAAGTCTCCCATCAGTCAACAAGAACTCCCCCCGCCTGATCACGTGTTCCAGCCAGCCGCGCTCAAGGTGCGCAGGGCTGAAGGGGGAGTAGCCGGCCCGGCTGCCCGGAGGCAAGCCCCGCCGCTCCTGTCGCCCGGTCACCTTTGACTGGTCAATCACCAGGCAATCGGCATCGCTGCCCGGGGTCAGCCTGCCCTTCCCCTGCAGCCGGAACAGGCGGGCCGGGTTCTCGGCGGTGAGGCGCACTAGATCCTCCCACTCGATCCGGCCTTCAGCGATGCCCACATTGACGAGCACCGGCAGGATAGCGTCCACCGCCGGCAGGCCAGGCCGGACCGACTGCCAGCCAGCGCTGGTTTTCATCTCGACGGTAAAAGGGCAGTGGTCGGAGGCCACGATGTCGACGAGGCCGGTCCTCAGGCCATCCCACAAGGCGTTCTGGTCCGCGACGGTGCGCAGCGGCGGACAAACCGTATAGAGGCAGGAGTCATCCCCATCATAGAGCGACTGGTCCAGGACCAGATACTGCGGGCAGGTCTCCACCCAGATCGCCTGGCCTGACCGCTCTTGCCTGGCTCTGGCGATCGCCTCCAGGGTGCCCGCAGCAGAGACATGCACGAAATATACGGGTACCGGCGGAGTCCCCAGTTCCAGAGTGTTCTGCACCGCCTGCTGCTCAGCCCCGGCCGGGCGGGAGCGGGGAAAAAAGCGCATCTGCTCATGCCCACCGGCTAACAGTTGTTGTCCGGCTTCCTGCAACAACCCATCGGCCTCGGCATGCAAGGTGAACAGGCCGCGGCGAAGTCTTGCCCAATCCAGCAAGGCCTCGATGTCCCCGTCATCCAGGCACAGACCGCCTTCCCTGTAGGTCGTGAATCCCTTGACCGCTGCCAACTGATACTGTTCCATCAGATCATACCAATCAGTATCCCGGGCAAAGCGTTGCGGAATTACGAGGTGAAACTGGTAGTCAACCGGACAGCACCGCGCCTCGCCAAGGCGGGCGCTGATCGCCTGCGCCAGATCCTGCCCGGGCACCGGCTCGATGAAATCGACGATGGATGTGACACCGGCAGATGCAGCTAGGGCGCCGCCAGATACAAAATCATCCACCGTAAAAAATTCGCCGCTGGGCATCTGAAAATGCGTGTGGGCATCGATCAGTCCCGGCAGGATCAGCTTGTCCGCGGCATCGACGACCGGCAAGCCCCGGCCGGCGGGATCGCTCACCCAGGCCGCAATCCGTCCATTTTCAATCAGCAGGTTGGCCCGCTCTCTTCCTGTTGCAGAAACGACCAG